>NZ_JBZXEA010000047.1:0-268989 GCF_058725345.1 Pseudomonas sp. DW-iso17
GCTTTGTCCCTTCTCCTCCCTTCAAGTCCTAGCATACAAGCGGGCTTGCCCGCGATGGCGCCAGCCGCCACACCGCATGCCCTCTTGTCACACCTTGTCTCATCTTCGGTTATGCTCCCCCTTCGTCGTGTATTAACGGAGCCTTCATGACCGCTGCCCGCCTGTTTCTCCCCTTGAGCCTTGCCCTGCTGGCCGCATGCGCCAGTGCCCCCAAGCAAAACGTCAGCGTGGACAACCAGAGCGCCTGCCCGCTCCAGCTTAAAAACGGGCAAAACCTGATCCTCACCCTGCCCAGCAACCCCACCACCGGTTACCGCTGGGCCATCCAGGACTCCGCGGGCGGCGTGTTGCGCGCCTTGAGCCCTGAGGTCTACAGCAGCACCGAGTCCGGCGTGATCGGCGGGGGCGGCCAGTCCACCTGGCGCTTCCAGGCGTTTGCCGCAGGGCAAGGGCGTTTGCGCCTGACATCCCAGCAACCCTGGGAGCCAGAGGCCGAACCTGTCGAAACCTTTGACTGCGCCATTACGGTGAACTGATATGCCCTGGCTGATCCTTGCCTTGATGGGCGCCGGCACCTTTGTCTACGGCCTGGCGACCCATGCAACGCTGCTGTGCCTGCTGGTCAAGCCGCTGCCGGTGCTGGCGCTGCTGGGTTGGCTGCATGACGCGCCGCCCACCGAGTATCGACGCTGGATCAGCCTGGGGTTGATTTTTTCCGTGGTGGGCGACGTGTTACTTGCCTGGCCAGGCGACCTGTTTATCTTTGGCCTGGGCGCGTTTCTGTTCGCGCATTTGGCTTATCTCAAAGCTTATTTCAGTGACTGTCGGCGCTTGGCGCTGCTGCCGATGGTGCTGGCCCTCGGCGTGGGCGCAATCTTGCTGAGCATCCTGATCTCCCACGGCCTCGGTGAACTGCTGATACCGGTGGTGGTTTACGCGCTGGTGATCAGCGCCATGCTCTGGCGTGCGTTGGCACGACTGGGCAGCGAGGTGCCCAAACGTTCAGCGTGGCTGGCGGCGGTGGGTGCGGTGTCGTTTGTGGTTTCCGACGCGCTGATCGGCATCAACCGGTTTGTGCTGGCGTTCGAGGCAGCGCCGTATTTGCTGATCATCACCTACTGGCTCGGGCAGTGGGGCATCACCGCCTCGGCTTTCCATCAGACAACCCGCGCATCCGAGGAGCAACTTGGCTAAAATGCCGGCCTTTCCCCCATCGTTGCCGGAACAGCCGTGAGCAAAGAACCCGATCGCCTATTCGCCCAGCCCCTGCCCCAGGTGCCGGACTTCGCCTTTAACGAGGATGTGGTGCGGGTGTTCCCGGACATGATCAAGCGCTCGGTGCCGGGCTACCCCACCATCGTCGAGAACCTCGGCGTGCTGGCCGCGCAATTTGCCCAACCGGGTAGCGTGCTGTATGACCTGGGCTCTTCCCTGGGCGCCGTGACCCAAGCCCTGCGTCGCCATGTACGCACCGAGGGTTGCCGGGTGATCGCCGTGGATAACTCCGCCGCGATGGTCGAGCGCTGCCGCGAATACCTCAATGGCCAGGACTCGATGTTCCAGGAGTTGCTGCCGGTGGAGGTGATCGAGGGCGACATCCTCGCCCTGCAATTCAAGCCCGCCTCGGTGGTGGCCCTGAACTTCACCCTGCAATTTATCGCCCCCCAGGAGCGCCTGGCGTTGCTGGGGCGCATTCGCCAGGCGCTGCTGCCGGGCGGGGCGTTGATCCTCTCGGAAAAGCTGCGCTTTAACGATGTTGAAGAGCACGCGCTGCTGACCGACCTGCATATCGCCTTCAAACGCGCCAACGGCTACAGCGAACTGGAAATCGCCCAGAAGCGCAGCGCCATCGAAAACGTCATGAAGCCCGACAGCCTTGAAGAACATCGCGAACGCCTGCTGGCGGCCGGGTTCTCGAAAGTCGTGCCGTGGTTCCAGTGTCTTAACTTTGCCTCGTTGATTGCCTTGCCATGATTGATTTGTCCCCCCTCGCCCGCCATCTGGTCGGCACTCCCCTGGCCGTGTGGGCCCAGGGCCTGCAAGCGCAGCTCGATAGCAAGATGGAAAAAGGCCATGGCGACCTGGAGCGCTGGCAGAGCGCCTTGGATGCACTGCCGAAGATCCAGCCCAACAGCGTAGATTTGCTCAACGGCCTGGTGCTGGACACCGATTGCGACGACGCCACCCGCGAACAGATGCACACGGCGCTGATGGGCCTGAGCCCCTGGCGCAAAGGCCCGTTCCATCTGTTCGGCGTGCATGTGGACACCGAGTGGCGTTCGGACTGGAAGTGGTCGCGGGTCGCGCCGCACCTGAACCTCAAAGGCAAGCGCATCCTCGACGTGGGCTGCGGCAACGGCTACTACATGTGGCGCATGCTCGGCGCCGGGGCCGACAGCGTGATTGGCGTGGACCCCAACTGGCTGTTCTTCTGCCAGTTCCAGGCAGTGCAGCGCTACTTGTCCGAGCCCAAGGCCTGGCACCTGCCGTTCCCGTTCGAAGACTTGCCGGCGAACCTGGAAGGCTTTGACACGGTATTTTCCATGGGCGTGTTCTACCACCGCCGCTCGCCCATCGAACATTTACTGGCGTTGAAGGACACCCTGGTCAAGGGCGGCGAGCTGGTATTGGAAACATTGGTGGTGGAAGGCGACCAACAACAAGTGCTGGTGCCAGAAGACCGTTACGCCCAGATGCGCAACGTGTGGTTCCTGCCGTCGGTGCCGGCGTTGATGCTGTGGCTGCGCCGGGCCGGGTTCAGTGACGTGCGGTGCGTGGATGTGAGCGTGACCACGGTTGAGGAGCAGCGTGGAACGCAGTGGATGAAGTATCAGTCGCTGAGTGATTTCCTGGACCCTGAGGATCACAGCAAGACCATTGAAGGGCTGCCGGCACCGATGCGGGCGGTGATCATCGCGCGCAAATAACACCACGCTCGTCCTGAAAAAATGGAGATCAACGGTGGGAGCTGGCTTGCCTGCGATAGCGGTGGGTCAGTCAATATTGGGCTGACTGACAGATGGCTATCGCAGGCAAGCCAGCTCCCACATTGATATTTCAGTGTTCTTTAGAGTGGTGGCTTGGCCCGGCGAGCTTTGAAGAACTCGCTCAGGACAGCCCCACACTCCTCGGCCAATACCCCGCCCTCAAACAACACCCGATGGTTAAGAAAACCCTGGGTAAAAAACTGCCCCTGGCTTTGCACGATGCCCGCCTTCGGCTCCAACGCGCCATACACCACCCGCGCCACCCGCGAATGCACGATCAGCCCGGCACACATGCTGCACGGTTCCAGCGTCACGTACAGCGTGCTGCCCACCAGCCGATAGTTACTGATCGCTTGTGCAGCAGCGCGGATCGCGACCATTTCGGCATGGGCGCTGGGGTCGTTGCCACTGATGGGGCAGTTGAAGCCGCGGCCGATGATTTCACCGCCCTGCACCAGCACCGCACCCACCGGCACTTCGCCCAATGCAGCACCTTGGGCGGCGAGCGCCAGGGCTTCGCGCATAAAATCCTGGTCGCGGCTGCGGTCGATAATCGCGGCGGGGCGAATCTGGCGCATCACGCCACCTCGATGGCGGCCATCAGGCCGGTTTCCATGTGGTCGATCACATGGCAATGGAACATCCACACCCCTGGGTTATCCGCCACCAAGGCCACGCGGGCGCGTTCGTTCTTGCCCAGCAGGTAGGTGTCGGTGAAATACGGGATCACCTTGTGGCGGTTGGACGCAAGCACCTTGAAGCTCATCCCGTGCAGGTGGATCGGGTGCTGGTATTGGGTCATGTTCTTCAATTCGAAAATGTAGCTCTTGCCCTTCTCCAGCTTGGCAATCGGGCGGTCGGCACAGGTCTTGTCGGTGATGTCCCAGGCCTGGCCGTTGATCTGCCACAGGCTCGGCGGCTTGCCGTTTTCGACATTAACCGACACTGAACCGACCCATTCGAAATTGAAGTTGAGTTTCTCGGCATTGGCCAGGTCTGGCTCGGCAACCGGGTTGGCCGGCAATGCCGGTGGCCACAGGGTAGGCGCGTCGGTATTGGCCACCGAGCGGAAGGTGCCAAGGCGCACCGGGCCGTTGCGCAACGACAGTTCTTCGCCCGCCGGTGGCGCCTTGATCGCCAGGCAAATACGCATGCCCGGGCCCAGCCAATATTCCTTGCCCAACGGGCGCGGCTCGATGGGGTTGCCGTCCAACGCGTAGATCTGCGCTTCGACCCCGGGAATATTGAGGCGATAGGTCACAGTGTTATCGAGGTTGAGCAGGCGCACGCGGGTGATTTGCCCAGCCGGCAGGTCGATGACCGCCTGGGGCACCCCATTGATGGTCGACAGGCGCCCGGCCGTGCCGCCACGCGCCGCTTCACGGGGGATGCTGAACTCGACAAACCCGCCCTCTTCGTCGATGTGCCAGTTCTTCAGGCTCAAGGTGCGTTCGTACTTGAAACCGGTGGGTTCGCGCTCTTCCACGATCAACGGGCCGACCAGGCCACGGCCGAGTTCTTCGCTGCTGCTCACGTGAGGGTGATACCAGTAGCTGCCGGCATCGGGTACGCGGAATTTATAGTCGAAGTATTCGCCAGGCAGCACCGGCAATTGCGAGACGTAGGGCACGCCGTCCATCTCCAGCGGCAGGCGGATGCCGTGCCAGTGGATGGTAGTGGCGACTGGAAGTTGGTTGATAAAGCGCACCCGCAGCCACTCGCCTTGGCGCACCCGCAACTCGGTGCCTGGCGCCGAAGGGCCGAACGCCCAGGCTGGGGTTTTGTGCCCCGGCACCAACTCTACGTCCAGGGGCGCGGCGATCAGCTCGTAATCGTGCCCTGCCTCGGACTCAGCGACTTTCCCCAGCCAGTAGCGGTAGCCACCACCGGCACCGACGCCTACTACGGCCAGGCCAGCAAGACCACCCAGGATTTGTCGACGGGAAAAGGATCGGGACACAACAACCTCGCGTATCTGCCGCAGGCCAAGGGCCCGCAAAGGGCTGATACGATACACCTGCGTCGGCTAAACAGTAAGGCTTCGCATTGCCGCATGCCAAAAACGCCGACGACTCATCATGTGGGAACTGGCTTGCCTGCGATTGCAGTGGGCCAGTTACGAATGCGTCAACTGACACTCCGCTATCGCAGGCAAGCCAGCTCCCACATTGATCTTCATTGTTTATCAGTGCTTGGCAGCGGCCAGAATCAGGGCTTTCATCTCGGCCACGGCGCCTTTGAAACCGACGAAAAGCGCGTGCGCGACCAGCGCATGGCCGATGTTCAGTTCGTTGATGCCCTTGATCGCTGCCACGGCTTCGACATTGTGGTAATGCAAGCCATGGCCGGCATTGACGATCAAGCCTTCGCTGAGCCCGCAGTTCACGCCGTCGATGATGCGTTGCAGTTCGTCGGCCACTTCGGTCGGCGTGGTGGCATCGGCATAACGGCCAGTGTGCAGCTCGATCGCCGGGGCGCCGACGCGGCGGGAGGCTTCGATCTGGCGTTCGTCGGCGTCGATAAACAGCGAGACTTCGCTGCCGATCCGCGACAGGCGCTCCACCGCGGCCTTGATCCGCGCTTCCTGGCCGGCGACGTCGAGGCCGCCTTCGGTGGTCAGCTCCTGGCGAGTTTCCGGTACCAGGCAGATATGCGCCGGGCGAATGCGCTCGGCGAACGCCATCATTTCTTCGGTGACGCCCATTTCGAAGTTCATGCGGGTTTGCAGCACGTCCTTGAGCAGCAGCACATCGCGCTCCTGGATGTGACGGCGGTCTTCGCGCAGGTGCACGGTGATGCCGTCGGCGCCCGCTTCTTCGGCGTCCAGCGCGGCCTTGACCGGGTCAGGGTAACGGGTGCCCCGGGCCTGGCGCAGGGTGGCGACATGGTCGATGTTGACGCCAAGAAGAATGCGATTGCTGGTGGTCACGGAAGCGCTCCTGAAAAGGGAAAGAATCGGTGCACAGCATACACGGGGATGTCAGGGCTTTCGAAACAACTCGCGACTGACCAGCGGACGCCCGCCCAGGTGCACGGCCAGGGCCTGGCGCATCAGGCGCTTGGCGGCGGACAGCGCACCGGGAGCGTGCCAGTCGGCCTCACTCATGGCCAGCAGTTCGGTGCCCTGAAACAGGCCGGGCTGCAGCAGGTACACGCGCTCAAGCCCCGCATCGACTTGCAGGCGATACATGCCATCGGCGGCGATGGGCTCTCCGTGCAAGTCGTTGGCCAGTTCGAAGCCGTAGCCAAGGTCGTCGAGCAAACGCCATTCGAAAGCGCGCAGCAGCGGTTCCAGCGGACGGCCTTCAGCGAGGGCCAGCAAGGTGGCAGCGTAGTGATCAAAGACTGCCGGGTGCGGGTCTTCGGCGGGCAGCAGGCGGATCAGCAGCTCATTGAGGTAAAGGCCGCTGAATAACGCATCGCCATTCAGCCAGGCCGAGGTGCCAACGCTTTCCAGGCGGCCGACGTTTTTCAGCTCGCCCTTGCCGCGAAACTCCACGTCCAGCGCCACGAACGGCCGCGCCAAGGTGCCCGCCTTGCCCCGCGCGCTGCGCAATACCGCGCGCAGGCGGCCTTGGGGCGTGAGGAAGTCCACCAGCGCACTGGTTTCGCGGTAGGCGCGGCTGTGCAGGACATAGGCAAGTTGGCTGGGGGGGGAGGCGGACATGAGGCTCTCTCGCAGAACGTGAAACAGCGCCGATCCAATGTGGGAGCGGGCTTGCCCGCGATGGCGGCGTCACAGTCAACATCTCTGCCGAATGTTACATCCTCATCGCGGGCAAGCCCGCTCCCACAAAGTTTTGCAGTGTGTTCGAGGCCCGTTACAGGTCGCCGTAGCCCAGGGAGCGCAACGCACGCTCATCATCGGACCAGCCACCCTTCACCTTCACCCACAGGTTGAGCATGATCTTGGAGTCGAACAGCAACTCCATATCCTTGCGCGCTTCGGTGCCGATGCGCTTGATGCGCTCGCCCTTGTCGCCAATGATGATTTTCTTCTGGCCGTCACGTTCGACGAGGATCAACGCATGGATATGCAAGGTCTTGCCCTGCTGCTTGAACTCTTCGATTTCGACGGTGATCTGGTACGGCAGCTCGGCGCCCATCTGGCGCATGATTTTCTCGCGGACCAGTTCGGCGGCAAGGAAGCGGCTGCTGCGGTCGGTGATCTGGTCTTCCGGGAAGAAGTGCTCGTTTTCTGGCAGGTAACCGGCGATAACGCGCTCCAGGGCTTCGAGGTTGTGGCCGTGCTGGGCCGAGATCGGCATGATCTGGGCGTTCGGCAGTTGCTCCTGCAACCAGGTCAGGTGCGGCATCAGCTCGGCTTTGTCTTCGATACGGTCGGTCTTGTTCAGCGCGACGATCAACGGGCCGGTCACGTATTGCACACGCTCGAGGACCATCTGGTCTTCGTCGGTCCACTTGGTGCGGTCAACCACGAAGATCACCACGTCGACGTCTTTCAACGCGGCCGAGGCGGTCTTGTTCATGTAGCGGTTCAGGGCTTTCTCGCCGCCTTTGTGCATGCCAGGGGTATCGACATACACCGCTTGCACGTTGCCTTCGGTCTTGATGCCCAGCATGTTGTGGCGGGTGGTCTGGGGCTTGCGCGAGGTGATCGCGAGCTTCTGGCCGAGGATGTGGTTGAGCAGCGTGGACTTGCCCACGTTCGGGCGGCCGACGATGGCAACATAGCCACAGCGTGTTGCGGTTGAATCAGTCATGGCCATTCTCCACGCCCAGGGCAATCAGTGCTGCAGCGGCCGCTACCTGTTCGGCAATACGACGGCTCACACCCTGACCTCGGCTTTTTTCGTTCAATAAAGTGATTTCACATTCCACGAAGAACACCCGGCAATGGGGCTCGCCCTGGATATCCACCACTTCGTAGCGTGGCAGTTCGCAACCGCGGGACTGCAGGTACTCTTGCAGGCGGGTCTTGGGATCCTTGTTGGTGTCTACCAGCGTCAGGCTTTCGATTTCCGAGGCCAGCCAGGCGACAACGCGTTCCTTGGCCGTCTCCATCCCGGCATCGAGGTAGATCGCACCGATCAAGGCTTCCAGGGCATCAGCCAGGATTGACTCGCGACGGAAACCGCCGCTTTTCAACTCACCGGAACCCAGCCGCAGGTACTCGCCCAGGCCAAAGCCTCGAGCCAGCACAGCCAGGGTCTCGCCTTTCACAAGGCGTGCGCGCAGGCGCGACAGCTGGCCTTCTCGCGCTTGGGGGAAGCGCTCGAACAGCGCCTCGCCGGCGGCGAAATTGAGGATAGCGTCACCGAGGAATTCCAGGCGCTCGTTATTGCGCCCTGCAAAGCTGCGGTGTGTGAGGGCAAGGACCATCAATTCCTGGTCCTTGAAGGTGTAGCCGAGCTGACGCTCGAGACGACTTAGAGAAACGGTCACGGTTTATCCATATCTAGTTGATGGCACCGGCGGCCATCGACGATTGACGCAGTGTTCAAATTCAAATCCTGATGGGTACCGGGCATCGGAAAATGTCCAAGCCCCAGAAAAGCATTCGGCGCTGTGTTCACAGCGCCGCTTGTATTACTTGATCAGCCCGACCCGCGAGAAGTTCGGCAGGTGGCTGAGCTTGGGTTCCGGCCAACTCATCCAGACCGCGAAGGCTTTGCCGACAATGTTCTCGTCGGGCACCATGCCCAGCAGGTCCTTGGGAATGTTGGGGTCATCCCAGTAGCGGCTGTCGTTGGAGTTATCGCGGTTGTCGCCCATCATGAAGTAATGCCCGGCAGGCACTTTCCACTGGCCATCCGGCATCGCGCGGTAGCGGCTCATTTCCTTGCGGATTTGGTGCTCCACCGCGCCGAGTTTTTCCTGGTACAGCTCGGCGCTGCCCAGGGTATTCGGCTCGGCGCCCAGCAGCTTCTCGGCCACCGACTCACCGTTGATGAACAGGCGCTTGTCGCTGGTGTAGCGCACCACGTCGCCCGGCAGGCCGACCACACGTTTGATGTAGTTGACGTTCGGGTCGCTTGGGTAGCGGAACACCATCACATCGCCGCGCTGCGGGTCACCCACGGGGATGACTTTCTTGTCGATCACCGGCAGGCGAATGCCGTAGGAAAACTTGTTCACCAGGATGAAGTCGCCCACATCCAGGGTCGGTTTCATCGACCCCGAAGGGATCTGGAACGGCTCTACCAGAAACGAGCGCAACACCAGCACGATGAACAACACCGGGAAGAACGACTTGCCGTACTCAACCAGCAAGGGCTCTTTGTTCAGCTTCTCGACCACCACCGCATCGGGCTGGCTGACGCTGCCCTGATAGGAAGCAATGGCCGCCCGACGACGCGGGGCGAAGAACACCAGATCGAGCAACGCCAGGAGACCACAGACGGCAACGGCAATGACCAGCAACAGCGGGAAATTTAGTGACATAGGACCTAACTATCCAACCTGAGCACCGCAAGGAAGGCTTCTTGTGGAACTTCCACGTTGCCTACTTGCTTCATGCGTTTTTTACCGGCCTTTTGCTTCTCAAGCAGTTTGCGCTTACGGCTTACGTCACCGCCGTAGCATTTGGCCAGTACGTTCTTTCTGAGAGCCTTGACGGAGGTCCGTGCAATGATCTGCCCGCCGATGGCGGCCTGGATCGCGACGTCGAACATCTGGCGCGGAATCAGTTCTTTCATCTTCTCGGTCAGTTGGCGACCTTTGTAATGCGCGTTGTCCTTGTGCACGATCAGTGCCAGGGCATCTACCTTGTCGCCGTTGATCAGCACATCCAGTTTCACCAGATTAGCCGATTGGTAACGATCGAAATGGTAGTCCAGCGAAGCATAGCCGCGACTGGTGGACTTGAGACGGTCGAAGAAGTCCAGGACCACTTCGTTCATCGGCATATCGTAGGTCACTTGTACCTGAGTACCGAGGAACAGCATGTCGCGCTGCACGCCACGCTTTTCGATACACAGTGTAATGACGTTGCCCAAGTGTTCCTGCGGTACCAGGATATTGGCCCGCACGATCGGCTCGCGCATGTCTTCGATGGCCGACAGGTCCGGAAGCTTGGAGGGGTTGTCGACGTAAATCGTTTCACCGGTTTTGAGCAGCAACTCAAAAATAACGGTTGGCGCGGTGGTGATCAGGTCCAGGTCGTACTCGCGCTCAAGGCGCTCCTGGATGATCTCCATGTGCAGCATGCCCAGGAACCCGCAACGGAAGCCGAAGCCCAGGGCGTCGGAGCTTTCCGGGGTGTACTGCAACGACGAGTCGTTGAGGGTCAGTTTTTGCAGGGCTTCGCGGAAATCTTCGAAGTCATCGGAGCTGACCGGGAACAGGCCGGCGTAGACCTGTGGCTGGATGCGCTTGAAGCCGGGCAGCACGTCGACGTCTGGCGTGGAGCTCAATGTCAGGGTGTCACCTACTGGCGCACCATGAATGTCCTTGATGCCGGCGATAATGAAGCCTACTTCACCGGCTTTCAGATCAACGGTAGCGGTGTGCTTGGGGTTGAATACACCGACGCTGTCCACCAGGTGGATCTTGCCGGTGGACTTGACCAGGATCTTGTCGCCCTTCTTCACACGGCCATGGCGCACGCGCACCAGGGACACAACGCCCAGGTAGTTGTCGAACCAGGAGTCGATGATCAACGCTTGCAGCGGATCTTCGTAGTTGCCGGTCGGCGCGGGAATGGTGTGCACCAGGCGTTCGAGCACTTCGTCGACACCCAGGCCGGTCTTGGCGCTGCAGGTGACGGCGTCGGTGGCATCGATGCCGATGATCTTCTCGATCTCTTCCTTGACGCGCTCAGGCTCGGCCTGGGGCAGGTCGATCTTGTTGAGCACGGGCATGACTTCCAGGCCCTGCTCGATCGCGGTGTAGCAGTTGGCAACCGACTGCGCCTCGACGCCCTGGCCGGCATCGACCACCAGCAACGCACCTTCACAGGCCGCCAGCGAACGGCTGACTTCGTAGGTGAAGTCAACGTGGCCAGGGGTGTCAATGAAGTTCAGTTGGTAAGTGATGCCGTCTTTGGCCTTGTAGTACAGCGTGACGCTGTGGGCCTTGATGGTGATCCCGCGCTCGCGTTCGAGGTCCATGGAGTCCAGTACCTGGGCTTCCATTTCACGCTCGGCAAGGCCGCCGCACATCTGGATAAATCGATCGGCCAGCGTCGACTTGCCATGGTCAATGTGGGCGATGATGGAGAAATTGCGGATATGACTCAAATCACTCACGGATCAACACTCAAAAAGGCTGCAGGCAGATTGCCCGCTGAAAAATAGCCGGGAATTGTACCTGATGCTCAGGCCAGACGTCATCTTTGCTGACCAATACAAAAAAGCCCCACTTTAATGGGGCTTAAAACTGTAGGAGCGAGCTTGCTCGCGAAAATCGCCAACGATAACGCGCTTATTCTGGATAAACGCGGCGTTTCGCAGACTTTCGCGAGCGCGGCTTCAACCCGCCCGGCGCAGCAGCCAGAACCCAGCCACGGCACAGATGGCCGTAGGCACCAGCACCGCAAACAGCGGCGAGAAGCCGAATACCAGGCTCGACGGCCCAAGCAAATCCTGGGCGATGCGGAAGGTGAAGCCCACCAGCACGCCGGTAAATACCCGTTGGCCCAGGGTCACGGAGCGTAATGGCCCGAAAATGAAGGAAATCGCCATCAACACCAAGGCGGCGGTAACCACCGGCTGCAAGACTTTCACCCAGAACGCCAGCCAGTAGCGGCCATTGTTCAAACCCTGCTCCTTGAGGTAGTGGATATAGCTCCACAAACCGGAGATCGGCAGGGCTTCCGGCACCATGACCACGGTATTGAGCAATTCCGGCTTGAGGGCGATATCCCACTGTTCGGTCGGCACGTTGACCACTTCGGTGCTGGACTGGGTGCCCTGGCCCACGTTACGGAAGTGCGTGGTGGTGACGTCGCTCAGTTGCCATTGCTCGCCACTGTACTGCGCGCGCTTGGCGAAGCTGGACGACAGCATGTGCCGTTCTTTGTCGAAGGTGTAGCGGGTCACCCCGATCAACAGGCCACCCGGCTGCACGGCATTGATGTGGATGAACTCGTCACCTTGGCGGTGCCACAGGCCATGCTTGGCGCTTTGCGCATCGCCCGAACCCTGGGCCAGGGCGCGATTGGCCTGGGCGGTGGCTTCGGCCGGTGGCGCGACGTACTCACCGATCAGCACGCTGCACGCCATCAGCAGCAGCATCGGCTTCATCACCGCCCAGACGATACGGCCGATAGACACCCCGGCGGCGCGCATGATGGTCAGCTCGCTGTTGCTGGCCAGGGTACCCAGGCCGATCAGGCAACCAATCAGCGCGGCCATTGGCATCATGTCGTAGAGACGACGCGGCGCGGTCAGTGCGACGTAGCTCAGCACGTCCGTGACTGTGTAAGTGTCAGTAACGTTGCCCACTTCATCAATGAAGGCGAACAACAAGGCCAGGCCGAGGATGATGCCCAGTACCGCGAGGATGGCGATCAGTACGCTAATGCCGATGTAGCGATCAAGCTTAGCCACGGGCCAACTCCTTCAGGCCACGACGGCTCTTCATTTTCAAACGGATAGGTTCCCAGTAGAGCAGCCCCAGGCCGATCATCAGGAAAACCCCGTGCACCCACCACAGGCCCAGCGCTGGCGGCAACTTGCCCTTTTCCAGGGAACCACGGGCAGAAATCAGGATGGTCAGGTAGGCCATGTACAGCAGGATCGCCGGCAGCAACTTGAGGAAACGCCCTTGGCGCGGGTTGACGCGCGACAGCGGCACGGCCATCAAGGTCACGATAAACACCAACAGCGGCAGGGACAGGCGCCATTGCAACTCGGCGATGGAGCGCAACTCCGGGCTGCCGAACAGCGATGAGGTGGGCAGTGCGTCGCGGTCGGTGACCTCGTCACTGATCTCGGCCTTGGGCAGCATGACGCCGTAGGTGTCGTACTTGATCGCCCGATAATCCGCCAGGCCAGGGCTGCCGTCGTAGCGGTAGCCGTTTTCCAGGATCAGGTAGCGGTTGCCATCGGGGCGGATTTCCTGGCGCCCGCTGTCGGCCACCAGAATCGAAATACCCCGATCCTTCTGGTTCTGACCGAGGTTCTTCTGGGAGATGAACACGCCGCCAAGGTTGGAGCGGTCGTCGGTCATGGTTTCAGTGTAGGTCACCCGCGAGCCGTCGCTGAGCGACTGGAAGCGACCGGGCTCGAGGGTGTCGAACTCAGTCATCGCATCCTGCTTGTTCAGCAGCAGTTGGAACTGCATAGCCCCCTGGGGCGCCAGGCTCATGCTCAACCAGGCCACCACCAGGGCAACGCCGGCGGCAGGCACCATGGTCATGGCCAGCAGGCGCTGCTGGCTCATGCCGGTGGCCGACAGCACGGTCATCTCGCTTTCCAGGTACAGCCGGCCATAGGCCAGCAATATGCCGAGAAACAGGCCAAGCGGCAGGATCAACTGCAGCATGCCGGGCATCCGGTAGCCCATGATCAGGAACAGTGAGCCCGGATCCAGGGCGCCAGCGGCGGCTTGGGCCAGGAACTTGACGAAACGACCACTCATGATGATGACCAGCAACACCGCACTCACGGCACTCAGGGTCAACAGGACTTCGCGGGACAGATAACGGAAGACAATCAAACCAGACACTCCAGGGTTGTCAGGCTAAGGCGGCCAAACAAGCAAGCATACCGAGTCGACCCGTTTACCACGGGCCGGCTAAAAAGATGGCGCATTATCCTGTGATTGACCGCGCCTGTCACGGAGCTTACTCATGCGCACGCACAAAGCGTGCGCCAAGGGTTGTCAGGCTCCGCTGGCGAGGTTCAAACTGCGGCCTTTGTCGCTGGCGGTTTACAACGCTGCCGAGCTTTAAAGCCGGAGTACAAGCTCCCGGCTCACAGACCTTGATAAGGGACCCGAAAATGGAATTGGTTGTAAAAAGCGTTAGCCCCGAAACGTTGAAAACCGCCACCCTCGTGGTCGCTGTCGGCGAAGGCCGCACACTCGGCGTCGCCGCCAAGCAACTGGACGAACTGAGCGGCGGCGCTATCAGCGCAGTGCTCAAGCGCGGTGACCTGGCCGGCAAGGTCGGCCAGAGCCTGCTGCTGCAGAGCCTGCCCAACCTTAAAGCCGAGCGCGTTTTGCTGGTGGGCGTGGGCAAGGATGCCGAACTGGGCGACCGTCCGTTTCGCAAGATCGTCAGCGGCCTCCTCACCACCCTCAAGGGCCTGGGCGGCAGCGATGCGGTGCTGGCACTCGATGAAATCGTGGTCAAGGGCCGCGACAGCTACGGCAAGACCCGACTGCTGGCTGAGTCGCTGGTGGACGGCGGCTATATTTTCGACCAGTTCAAGAGCCAGAAAGCCGAACCCCGCGCCCTGAAGAAAATCACCCTGCTGACCATCAAGGCTGCCCAGGCTGAAGTCCAGCGCGCCGTCACCCACGCCCAGGCCATCGCCAACGGCATGTCGTTCACTCGCGACCTGGGCAACCTGCCGCCGAACATCTGCCACCCGACGTTCCTGGGCGAACAGGCCAAGGCATTGGGCAAAGAGTTCAAGGGCCTGAAGGTTGAAGTGCTGGACGAGAAGAAGATCAAGGACCTGGGCATGGGCTCGTTCTATGCCGTGGGCCAGGGCAGCGACCAGCCGCCACGCCTGATCGTGATGCAATACAACGGCGGCAAGAAGTCCGAGAAACCTTACGCCCTGGTAGGTAAAGGCATCACCTTCGATACCGGCGGCATCAGCCTCAAGCCGGGCGCCGGCATGGACGAGATGAAGTACGACATGGGCGGCGCCGCCAGCGTGTTCGGCACCCTGCGTGCCGTGCTGGAACTCAAGCTGCCGATCAACCTGGTGTGCATCCTGGCCTGCGCCGAGAACATGCCGAGCGGCGGCGCGGCTCGCCCGGGCGATATCGTCACCACCATGAGCGGCCAGACCGTAGAGATCCTCAACACCGACGCCGAAGGCCGTCTGGTGCTGTGCGACGCCCTGACCTACGCCGAGCGCTTCAAGCCCCAGGCCGTGATCGACATCGCGACCTTGACCGGTGCCTGCGTAGTTGCCCTGGGCGCCCACACTTCGGGCCTGCTGGGCAACAACGACGAACTGATCGAGCAACTGCTCAGCGCCGGCAAGGCCGCCGACGACCGCGCCTGGCAACTGCCGCTATTCGATGAGTACCAGGAACAGCTCGACAGCCCGTTCGCCGACATCGCCAACATCGGTGGCCCGAAAGCCGGCACCATCACGGCGGCCTGCTTCCTGTCGCGCTTTGCCAAGAACTTCAACTGGGCTCACCTGGACATCGCCGGCACGGCCTGGACCAGCGGCGGCAAGGACAAGGGCGCCACTGGCCGTCCGGTGCCCCTGTTGACCCAATACCTGCTGGATCGCGCCAAGGCTTAAGCGGCCCCTGCGCCCCTCTGTAGGAGCGAGCTTGCTCCTACAGAGGGGCCATCAGGCCAACCCCAGGATTTTCAATGCCCCAAGTCGACTTCTATATATTGCCCAGCGCCGATCCCCTCGCGCGCCTGGACTTTGCCTGCAAACTCACCGAAAAAGCCTGGCGTATGGGCCATCGCATCTACCTGCACTGCAGCGATGCCGCCCAACGTGACGAACTTGATGCCCGTCTGTGGCGCTTCAAGGGCGAAAGCTTCGTGCCCCACGGCCACGCCGAAGCCGAACCTGAAAGCCTGGTTGTGCTGGGCTTGGGAGACAACTGCGGCGATCACCATGACTTGCTGGTCAACCTCGACCTGAAAGTACCGGCCTTTGCCCAAGCGTTCGCCCGTGTGGCGGAAGTGGTGGTGGAAGACCCGGCTATTCGTCAGGCCGCGCGGGAGAGTTTCCGTTTCTACCGCGAACAGGGCTATCCTCTGCAAGATCACCGGCTACAACGACTTTGAGTACATGATGGACACTCCAAACCCGCTGAAAAAAGACGACCACCTGCTGGATGACCTGGAGTCGATCCGTCAGTTGCTGGGTGATGACAACCTGCAACCGCCGCTGCTGACCGAGACGGCCGATGGCGAGGTACAGATCCCGCTGCTGTTCGACATGGTCGGCGGCAAGCCTGCCGCGCCGGCACCTGTGGTTGCTGAACCCGCCCCAGCCGCCGAAAAAGCCCCCGATGCCCTGCTGCTGCACCTGGACAACGAACTGCGCGCCGCCGCGCAATTGATCATGCAGGATGTGATCGACGACTTTGCGCCGCATATCGACGCCGAGATCAAGCGTCGGATGGATGCGCGGATGGAGCGGTTGCTCAGCCAATACCAGAACTGAAAGTCCCCCCCATCCTTGTGGGAGCTGGCTTGCCTGCGATGGCGGCGCATCAGTCGCCGAAGATGCTGACTGAAACACCGCCATCGCAGGCAAGCCAGCTCCCACATTAATTCTGCATCGGTCTTAACCGTCTTCGCCTCGCCCTCGCCCCTATCCCCCGTTATACTTGCCGGCTTTCCTGAATAAATGCCAACTAGGGTCCCGCCGCGCATGGATAAGACCTACCAGCCCCACGCTATCGAAACTTCCTGGTACAACACCTGGGAGTCCGAGAACTATTTCGCCCCACAAGGTGCGGGCGACTCGTACACCATCATGATCCCGCCACCGAACGTCACTGGCAGCCTGCACATGGGCCATGGCTTCAACAATGCGATCATGGATGCGTTGATCCGCTTCCGCCGCATGCAGGGTCGCGACACCCTGTGGCAACCGGGCACCGACCACGCCGGCATCGCCACCCAGATGCTGGTGGAACGCCAACTGGAAGCCACCGGCCAGAACCGTCACGACCTGGGTCGCGAGAAATTCCTGGAGAAAGTCTGGGAATGGAAAGACCAGTCCGGCGGCAATATCAGCCGTCAGATCCGTCGCCTGGGTTCGTCCGTAGACTGGAGCCGCGAGCGCTTCACCATGGACGACGGCCTGTCCGAAGCCGTAAAGGAAGCCTTCGTGCGCCTGCACGAAGACGGCCTGATCTACCGCGGCAAGCGCCTGGTCAACTGGGACACCAAGTTGCACACGGCGATTTCCGACCTTGAAGTGGAAAACCACGACGAGAAAGGCTTCCTGTGGAACCTCAAGTACCCGCTGGCCGACGGCGCCAAGACCGCTGAAGGCAACGATTACCTGATCGTCGCCACTACCCGTCCGGAAACCATGCTCGGCGATGCCGCCGTCGCTGTTAACCCGAACGACGAGCGCTACCAGGCGCTGATCGGCAAGTTTGTCGAACTGCCGCTGGTTGGCCGCCGCATCCCGATCATCGCGGATGACTATTGCGACCCTGAGTTCGGCACCGGCTGCGTGAAAATCACCCCGGCCCACGATTTCAACGACTACGAAGTCGGCAAGCGCCACAACCTGCCGCTGCTGAACATCTTCGACAAAAATGCCGCCGTATTGCCGGCCTGCCAGGTGTTCAACCTGGACGGCTCGCTGAACGACAGCATCGACGGCAAGATCCCCGCCGAATACGCAGGTCTGGACCGTTTTGAAGCGCGCAAGCAGATCGTAGCTGCCTTCGACGCCGCCGGTTTGCTGGTCAGCGTCGACGACCACGGCCTGAAAGTGCCGAAGGGCGACCGCTCCGGCACCGTGATCGAGCCGTGGCTGACCGACCAGTGGTACGTGTCCACCAAGCCGCTGGCAGAACCTGCGATTGCCGCCGTGGAAGATGGCCGCATCCAGTTCGTGCCCAAACAGTACGAAAACATGTACTTCTCGTGGATGCGCGACATCCAGGACTGGTGCATCAGCCGTCAGCTGTGGTGGGGCCACCGTATTCCGGCCTGGTACGACGAGTCGGGCAAAGTCTACGTAGGCCGCGACGAAGCCGAAGTGCGTGCCAAGCACAACCTCGGCGCCGACATCGCGCTGCAACAGGACAACGACGTACTGGACACCTGGTTCAGTTCGGGCCTGTGGACCTTCTCTACCCTGGGCTGGCCGCAGCAGACCGAGTTCCTGAAGAAATTCCACTCCACCGACGTGCTGGTCACCGGCTTCGACATCATTTTCTTCTGGGTTGCCCGGATGATCATGCTCACCATGCACCTGGTGAAGAACGAAGACGGCACCCCGCAGGTACCGTTCAAGACCGTGTACGTACACGGCCTGGTACGCGACGGCCAGGGCCAGAAGATGTCCAAGTCCAAGGGCAACGTCCTGGACCCGCTGGACATCATCGACGGCATCGACCTGGAAACCCTGGTGCAGAAACGCACCTCGGGCCTGATGCAGCCGAAACTGGCGAAAAAGATCGAGAAGCAGACCCGCGACGAATTCGCCGACGGCATCGCCAGCTACGGCACCGACGCTCTGCGCTTCACCTTCTGCTCGCTGGCCTCCACCGGTCGCGACATCAAGTTCGACATGGGCCGCGTCGAAGGCTATCGCAACTTCTGCAACAAGATCTGGAACGCGGCGCGCTACGTGCTGGACAAAGGCGAAGACTGCGGCCAGAACGGCGAAGCCTATGAGCTGAGCCTGGCGGATCGCTGGATCATCTCGCAGCTGCAGCGCACCGAAGCCGAAGTGACCCGCCAGCTCGACCAGTTCCGTTTCGACCTGGCCGCACAGGCCCTGTACGAGTTCATCTGGAACCAGTATTGCGACTGGTACCTGGAACTGTCCAAGCCGGTACTGTGGGACGAGAACGCCCCGGTCGAACGCCAGCGCGGCACCCGTCGCACCCTGGTGCGCGTGCTCGAAGTGGCGCTGCGCCTGGCGCATCCGTTCATGCCGTTCATCACCGAAGAAATCTGGCAGCGCCTGGCGCCGCTGGCCGGTATCGAAGGCAAGACCATCATGCTGCAACCTTGGCCGGTGGCCAACGAAGCGCGCATCGATGAGGCCGCCGAAAGCGATATCGAATGGCTCAAGACCCTGATGCTCGGCACACGCAACATCCGCGCCGAGATGAACATCGGGCCGGGCAAGCCGCTGGCCGTGTTCGTCAAGAACGCCAGTGCCGAAGACCAGCGTCGCCTCAGCGAGAACGATGCGCTGCTCAAGAAACTGGCCAAGCTGGAGTCGATCACCGTATTGGCTGCCGATGCCGAAGCACCGTTGTCTGCCACCGCGTTGGTCGGTGATATGGAAGTGCTGGTGCCGATGGCCGGCCTGATCGACAAGGGCGCGGAACTTGCCCGCCTCGACAAGGAAATTGCGCGCCTGCAAGGCGAAGTGCAGCGAGTGGGCGGCAAGCTGTCCAACGCGGCGTTCGTTGACAAAGCGCCAGCTGAAGTGATCGAGAAAGAACGCGCCAAGTTGGCCGAGGCTGAACAGGCCTTGGGCAAGCTGGCGGAGCAACACGCGCGGATTTCCAGCCTGTAAGGCTTGCGCCGTGTAAAAAAAGAGGCCTTCGGGTCTCTTTTTTTGTCCAGGCAAACGACACCATTTCCCAATCAAAACCCTATCCCTGTGGGAGCTGGCTTGCCAGCGATAGCATCACCTCAGTCTGCCTGATACACCCAGTCGCCTGCATCGCAGGCAAGCCAGCTCCCACATTTGACCGAGTTGTCCCCGGGAATGTGTGACAATGACCGCCACTTTGAGCCAAACCCAGAATCATCATGACCGCCCCCACTACGCCCAAACCTCCGCGCAAGAAGCCTAAAACCGCCGCCACGGCCAAACCCGTCGCGCCACGCAAAGAGGCCACCCTGCACCCGCGCAACCGCCACACGGGCCGTTACGACTTCCCGGCGCTGATCAAGACCACGCCTGAACTGGCCAAATTCGTGATCATCAACCCCTACGGCAAAGAGAGCATCGACTTCGCCAGCCCGGATGCAGTGCGGGTGTTCAACCGGGCGCTGCTCAAGTCGTTCTATGGCATCCAGCATTGGGATATCCCGGCGGACTACCTGTGCCCGCCAGTGCCGGGGCGTGCTGACTATGTGCATTTCCTCGCCGACCTGCTGGCCAGCGTCAACGACGGCAAGATCCCGCGAGGCTCGATCGTCAAGGTGCTGGACATCGGTATGGGCGCCAACTGCGTGTACCCGCTGATTGGCTATATGGAGTACCGCTGGAACTTCCTGGGCTCGGAGGTCGACCCGATCGCTGTGTCCGCCGCCAAGGCCATCGTGCAGTCCAACGACTTGAACAAAGTCATCCAACTGCGCCAGCAACCCAACCCCAAGCAGATCCTGTTGGGCCTGCTGGAGCCGGGTGAGCGCTTTGACCTTACGATGTGCAATCCGCCCTTCCATGCATCCATGGACGAAGCCACCAAAGGCAGCGAGCGTAAATGGCGCGCCTTGGGCAAGGCCGACCCGAAACGCAAGTTGCCGGTGCTTAACTTCGGTGGTCAATCGGCCGAACTGTGGTGTGAAGGTGGCGAAGCGCGGTTTGTGACGCAGTTGATCGCCGAAAGCGCGCACTTTGCGCATAAAGTGCTGTGGTTCAGCACCCTGGTATCCAAAGCCTCCAACTTGCCGGCGATCGAAACGGCGCTGAAAAAAGCCGGCGTGCTGGAAAGCCAGGTAGTGGAGATGTCCCAGGGGCAGAAGCAGAGCCGCTTTGTGGCCTGGACGTTCCAGACCAAGAACGAGCAGCAGATCTGGCGCCAGCGCTGGGTTCGATAAGAATCATTGTGGCGAGGGAGCTTGCTCCCGCTGGGCAGCGCAGCGGCCCCAAAATCCTGGGAGCGCTGCGCACTCCAGCGGGAGCAAGCTCCCTCGCCACAATAACCGCGCTCTACAATAAAAACGCAGGCAATAAAAAACCGTGCCCGGATCACTCCGAAGCACGGTTTTTTTGCTGCGTCTTACTTGTTAACAGCGTCGGTCAGGCCTTTAGCCACAACCAGCTTGATAACTTTCTTGGCAGCGATTTCGATGGCAGCGCCAGTCGAAGGGTTACGGCCAGTACGGGCAGGACGCTCGGTCACTTTCAGTTTGCCAACGCCTGGCAGAGTGATTTCGCCGCCATTTTCCAGCTGATCAGCAACAACTTGGCTCAGTTGGTCCAGCAGAGCACGCACGGTAGTTTTCGGTGCGTCTACTGCTTCAGCCAGGTCAGCGATCAGTTGGTCTTTAGTAATAGCCATTGTGGTGTTCCTTCCCTATCAAATTCATATGGATTGCAGAGTGCAGTGTCAGCCGTCGAGCCCGACCGTCATGGCCTGGCATCCCCGGCCATAACCACGGAGATCGGGGTTATAGATGCTTGAAACGGGGATTGGTTCGACCTGACAAATGCTGAATGCACGCTTAACGCCGAGACTTGGCGTAAGACGGGGCAAAACTAGCACAGAGACGGGGAAATATCCGCCTCAACATACCCATTTGGTCAGCTTTATCGCTCTAAACCGTGAAAAAAAGGCATATGGCCAGTCACAGGGCGTGCAAAATGCCGTTCGGGGCACGTCTTGACCAATGGGTGCGGTACACTGGGCGACTTTTCGGGGAGGCCAACCGCTCCCCCTTCAACCAGCCGAGAAGCCTATGCCGATCCGTCATTGCATCGTCCACCTGATCGACAAAAAACCCGACGGCACACCCGCAGTTCTTCACGCCCGCGACACGGAACTGGCCGAGTCCGCCGCCATCGAGAACATGCTTGCCGACCTCAACGAGAGCTACAACGCCAAACAAGGCAAGGCCTGGGGTTTCTTCCATGCCGAGTCCGGCGCGCACCCGTTCAGCGGTTGGTTGAAGGAGTACTTTGACGGTGGCCAGGACTTCACCAGCTTCAGCCGCACGGCGGTAGAGCACCTGCAGAAGCTGATGGAGGAATCCAACCTCTCCACCGGCGGCCATGTGCTGTTTGCCCATTACCAGCAAGGCATGACCGACTACCTGGCCATCGCCCTGCTGCACCACAGCGAAGGCGTGGCGGTGACCGATGAGCTGGACGTGACGCCCTCGCGCCACCTGGACCTGGGCCAGTTGCACCTGGCGGCGCGTATCAACGTCTCCGAGTGGCAGAACAACAAGCAGTCCAAGCAGTACATCTCGTTCATCAAAGGCAAGAACGGCAAGAAGGTCTCGGAGTACTTCCGCGACTTTATCGGCTGCCAGGAAGGCGTGGATGGCCCGGGCGAAACCCGCACCCTGCTCAAGGCGTTCAGTGACTTCGTCGAAAGCGAAGACTTGCCCGACGAGTCCGCCCGCGAGAAAACCAAGACCCTGGTGGACTACGCCAGCAGCCAGGCGAAGCTCGGCGAACCCATGGGCCTGGAAGAGCTCTCGGGCCTGATCGATGAAGACCGGCCAAAAGCCTTCTACGACCACATCCGCAACAAGGATTACGGCCTGTCGCCGGAAATTCCGGCCGACAAACGCACCCTCAACCAGTTCCGCCGCTTCACCGGGCGCGCCGAGGGCCTGTCCATCAGCTTTGAAGCGCACCTGCTGGGCGACAAGATCGAGTACGACGAAGCCGCCGGCACCTTGATCATCAAGGGCCTGCCGACCCAACTGACCGACCAGCTCAAGCGCCGTAACTGATGCTGGGCGGGGTACTCAAGAAAGTCCTGCTGGTGCTGCTGGTGGTGGTTGCGATCCAGAACTGGGGCAAGGTGGAGCGGCTGTTCAACCCGTCCCAGGTGGCGCCCGAGCACGTACGCGCCTCGGCGCGGGTGGTGCTCTATGCCACCGAGTGGTGTGGGTACTGCAAGCAGATCCGGCGTTTTCTGGACCAGAAGGGTATCCCGTACCAGGCCGTCGATATAGAGAAGGATGCCGAGGCGCGCAAGGCGTACGAGGCACTGGGCGGTGGCGGGATTCCGTTTGTGGATGTAAACGGGACCTTGATTCGCGACTACAACCCTGAAGCGATCATGGCCGCCCTGAAGTAACACCCAATCAAATGTGGGAGCTGGCTTGCCTGCGATGGCGGTGTAATAGGTTCAATACCTGTGACTGACACACCGCTATCGCAGGCAAGCCAGCTCCCACACAAGTCAGCTCTGCACATTGGGCTTGCGGGTGGGCTTAGAAGTTGGCTTCCAGCGACACCATCGCCGTGCGCTCCTCACCCACGTTGTAATACGCCGTGCTCGCCCCCAACCCGTTCACCGGCGCCGAGTTGAACGCCACCGTACGCGCCGAGCTCAAGTACTCCTTGTCGAACACGTTGAGCATCGAAAACCGCAGTGCCGCCGACTTGATGACCTTCTTATCCACCGGCAAATAAATACCCGCGTTCAGGTCAAACACCGTACGGCCTTCGATCTTCTCCTTGTTGGTCAAATCGCCATAGAAACTGCCGACATATTTGCCTGCAATGTTGCCGTAGAACCGCGAATCGTCATACCCGAACACCAGGTTGAACATGTTTTCCGGCACGTTGGCCAATTGCTTGCCCGAGGTTGGTAGCAGCACGTTCTTGCTGAGCAGATCGTCCTTCTGCTCAGACTGGGTGTAGGTATAGGACGCGTAGTAATTGAAGTTGTGCGGCAACAGGCCGCTCCATTCCAGCTCCAAGCCTTTGTTATCGACAGTGCCGACGTTGAGCACCATGTAGTCACCGCTGGCGTCGGTGGTCGAGACCTGGCGATCCTTGAAGCTGATGTAGAACAGGGTCGCACTCAAGGCCATGTCGTCTTCGGTGTAGCGCCAGCCCAGTTCCTGGTTCCAGCTCAATTCGGACTTGAGGCTGACGGAGTCGCCCTTGTTGTACAGCACGTAGTTGGGCGGCGTGCGCATATTGCGGGTGACGTTGTAGAACGCCTGGTTGCTTTCATCGACCTGGTACTTGGCGCTGAAGTTGGGCAGGAACTGGTGGTAGCGGGTGTTACGCTTCTCCGGTGTGTCGTACAGGCTGCCGAGGTTGTTGCCGTCACGCTCGACATATTGGTAGGCCACGCCGCCAACAAAACTCAGGTCCGGTGTGGCTTGCCAGTTGTCCTGTACCCAGAGCTTCTGCGCGGGAGTGACGGTGTAGTAGTGACGGCCCTGGACCGTAGCGCCGTTTTTGTCGACCACCTGGCCGCCGCTGTTGTAGTCGCCCCACACATCGTCGGGGGCACCTTCGTTGTTAATGCCGATAAAGGGCTGGGTCTGGCGCTGGCGTGCGCGTTCGTACCAGTAGCCATAGTCCAGGCTGTGTTCTTCGTTGATGTCCCACTTCATTTTCGCCGTGAAGCCAGGGCGCCAGGTTTCGGTCCACGAAGGGCGGTAATAGTTGGCCGATTGCAGGTTACTCAGGTCGTAGTTGCCGGCCTTGTCGGACTTTGGCCCCAGGTTGGAAGCCGTCTGGCCGCTGAAGCTGCCACCGTTGGCCCAGTAGTAATACGGCGTGAGCGTCAGCGACAAATTGTCCTGCAGTTGCCAGCGCTGGGTCAGCGTAGCGTTGACGCTTTCGAACGGGTTGCGGTTGAGCTTGTAGGACGCCGACAGCAAACCAGCCTTGTACACCGGGCTTTGCGCGTAATCCTTACGCCGTCCTTCGGTGTCGAACTGCGCCTTGCTAAGGCTGTTGTAGTTGTAGTTTTCCTGCTTGTTGTACTTGATCGTGGCCAATGTGGAGTTGCCGTTATCCCCTTCGAACAGGCTGCTCCACTCGATCTTGTCGCTGCGCAGAGTGCCCTTGCCGCGCCATTTGTCACCTTCCAGGTGGGATGCCGACACCCAGGTTTTCAGGCCCCCCACATCCCCGGTGTTCGCTCGCACGAAGGTCTTGCGCAGGGCGTTGGCACCGACGATCTGTTTGGCGAAAACCCCGGCGTCCTTGGTCGGGCGAATGGTGATCATGCCAATGTTGCCGCCGCTGGAGCCGATGTGCGGGCCGTCGGCCTCGGAGGAACCTTGGGTGGCGAACACTTCGGCCAGGTTTTCCGGGTCGCCTAACTGATTGGAGTACACACTGTAGTTGCCCGAATCGTTGATCGGCACGCCGTCCACCGAGACGCCGACCTGGTCGGAACTCATGCCCCGCATGGTAAAACTGGTGCCACTGGTGCCGCTGGCGTCATCACTGGAAACGTTGATGCCCGGCGTGTACTTGAGCTTGTCGATGGCGTTGGCGGTGGCCGACATTTCGTCCATGGCTTGCTTGGTCACCGTCGAGCGTGCCTTGGCACTTTCTTCGAGAATCATGTGGCCGCTGCCAAGGGTTTGCTTGCCGGCGATGTTCACCGAGCCTACATCCTGGGCATCATCGGCCAAAACCAGCGGCGCAAAGCCGCCCAGGCCCGATGCGAGGAGCAGGGCATAAAGAGTGTTGTGGTTCACGTGTAGATCCCTTACTGACATTGTTGTGTTGTATGGGGCAGATGCGAGCTTCCTGACCACTTGTTCAGGAACCCAGGGATGATCCACGGCACGTGTAACCGTTTGGTGACAGGTTTTGGCGATTGCGATGAAGGTTCGATGAAGGCGCTGCGGGCCTAGCGCAACACAATCATTCGGCCCAACAAGGTGTGCTGTTCAAAGCCCAACACCGCTTGCAAGGCGTTCAAGACCGCTACAGGGTCCTGGCTCGGAAAGCTGCCGCTGACGCGTTTGGCGGCCATGTTTTCGTTAAGCAGAAGAATTCGGCCGGGGTAATAACGCCTCAGGTCCTGGACCACATCGGCCAGGGGTGCCCTGTAGTAGTTGAGCCAACCTTCGCGCCAGGCCAGGCGTGAGGCGCTGTCGACCCCATGCAAAGGGTCGGCAATACCGTCGGCATAGGCCACTTGCTGGCCCGCTGTCAGCACCTGTTGCTGGCCCTGTTTGGAGGGCGTCACACCCACACGGCCGGACAGCACGGTGACCTCGGCGCCGTCAGGTTGCAGGCGCACTTCAAACTGCGTTCCCATTACCCGCGTTTCACCGCCGCTCGCCTCCACCACGAAGGGTTGGCCGGTGTGGGTCACACTGAAAAAACCTGCACCACGGCGCAATTGGATGTGCCGTTCGCCCTGGCTGAAATCTACAGAGATGGCGCTGTCGGCGTCGAGGGTGACCTTGGATTGATCGGCCAGGGTGAAGGTCTTTACCTCACCCGGCGCCGTCACATAATCGGCGCCCCACTCATCGACCCAGCGTGACGGCTGCCAACCGGCGCCCATCGACACCATCAGCAGCAGGCAGGCGGCGACGGCCAAGGCACCAGACCAACGCGCTACCCGGGAGCGTTTGGAGGCGTTGATCGTATTGAGGTAGCGCTGCAAGGCGAGCGCGTCCTCATCGGCCAGTTGGCGCGCCGGTACTTCGCTTAATTCCCAGAGCACCTGGGCTTGGGAGTACGCCTCAACGTGTGCGGGATCTGCACGTAACCAGCGGCTGAACGTGGCCTGGTCGCCGCTGCTAGGCTGGTCATGCAGCAGGCACAACCAATCGAGTGCGGCCTGTTCCTGGGCGGGCGTGGGCGTGAGGTTCACGGGGCTTTCCCTGGCATGCGTGGAGGCGGTGGTTCGCGAAGGCTGGCCTTGCAGGCTTCGAGGGCGCGCATCATATGTTTTTCCACGGCGCTTTGGGACAGGCCCATGGCCTTGGCGATTTCGGCGTACTTGCGGCCGTGGATGCGGTTAAGCAGGAAAATCTGGCGGGTGCGCTCGGGCAAGCTGCGCAAGGCGGCTTCCACATGGCGCAGATCATTGCCCGCCTCCAACGCTGCCTGGGGTTCGCAGCCTTGGTGGTCAGATTGTTCCGGCAGCCAGCCTTCGCTGCTGCGTGCTCGCGCGCCTTCGCTGCGCAGGTGGTCGATGGCGATGTTGCCGGCGCAGCGCAGCAGGTAGGTGCTCAATTCTTCGACCTGCACCAGCGGGCGACGCCAGAAGCGCAGGAACAAATCCTGCACCAGGTCGGCTGCCGTGGCGCGGCAACCCACACGGCGGCTGACCAACGCCTCCATTTGCGAGCGCTGGGACAAAAACACCTGCAGGAAATGCGCGCGTCCCCCCGCTGCATCCGCGTGCGGAGTGTCCTGAGGAGATTGCGGTCGATGGCTCCTCATGGCCGGCTCAAGAGAGAGCGAACGCCGCAACAGGGCTGGCCAACAGGGCGAGCCCCGCCAGGATCAAGGCCAGCCTTGGCCGATACGGCAACAGCAACACCAGCAGCAAGGCGCTGAGCATCAACACCGCGCACCACTCCACCAGGCCCTGGCTCCAACCGGCGCCCAGCACCGAGGGTCAGATCGACACGCCCAGCAACAACCAACCGCCCACCCGCAACCCCAGGCGCCGAATGGCTGTGGGTTTGCTGTGCAGCAATTCGCCGTGGTGACGGTCGGTGGACAAGCACAGTGCCATGAACCCGGCGTAGCACATCAATAGCGCTAGAAGCATCAGTTGGCCTGCTGCTTGAGTGTTAACCCGCGGGCACGCTCAGCCTTGGGTAGCGGCGCGCTGCGGTGGTGCATCTTCCAGGCTGCCCAGGCGAGGAACGCGCCACTGGCCAGGCAGGTGAGGTCGAAGCCGGCCATCGCCCAGTCGCCGCTTGGCACAGAGACACCCAAGTGATGCGAGGTGGTGATGGCGTTGAGCAATGGAATGGCGGCAAACAACAGCGCGCCGAAGCTCAGTTGCTCGACCCAGCCCTGGCGACCGCGCCGCAGCAAGGCGTGCAACAGGCTCAGGGCCCAGGCGATAAAGAACGCCTGCACTTCCCAGTCGGAACGCGCGGTGAAGCTCACCGGCAGCAGGCGGTTAGCCCAGAAAAACGCCGCGATGGCGATCATCAAGCCAGACATGCTGGCAATATTCAGCACTTCTACCAACCGCAGTTCAAAGGGCATCACCGAGGCCTTGGCATGCTTGAGCTGGCGCTTGCCCAGCCAGATCACCAAGCCTGTGCCGATCATCGCCGTGCCCGCCAAGCCGCAGATAAAGTACAGCCAGCGCAGCACCGGGCCGGCGAAATGGCCCATGTGCAAACCGTAGAAACTGCCACCGATGGCCGTCGCCAATGACGGCTCGGCACTGCCTCGCAACAGCTCGCCGGTGGTGCCGTTGAACGACAACGTACTGCCGGAGGCATGCACCACGCTGTCGGAGCCAGCGCGCGACACGTTGACCGACGCGTTGACATCGCCGGGGTTGTTGACCGCCACACGCCCCACATGCCCGCCCGCCCACTGTTCCCGCGCCTGCTGGTACATCGGCATCAACGGCAGCAGTTTGCCCGGCTGGCCGAGGGCCGGCGCATTGTCGGTAGCGGGGAACAGCTCACTGAAAAACGCCCGGCTGTCGTCGCCGTAGGACGCCACGATGGGCGCAGGCATGACCATGCTCATGAAAATCACCAGGCTGCTGTAGGTGATCATCAGGTGAAACGGCAGCACCAACACACCCACCGCGTTGTGCCCGTCCAGCCAGGAGCGCTGGCCTTTGCCCGGGCGGAAGGTGAAGAAGTCCTTGAAGATTTTCTTGTGGGTGATGATGCCGGTGATCAGCGCGACGAACATCACCATGGCGGCGATGGTCGACAGCCAGCGGCCCCACGGGTAAGGCATTTGCAGTTGGAAGTGGAAACGATAGAAGAACTCGCCGCCCTTGCTGTCGCGGGCCTGCACCGGTTGGCCGGTGACGGGGTCGAGGACTTTCTGGATGAAGGTACCGCGCTTGCCGGGTTCGAGCTTGTCTTGCCACATCACCGACAAACCGGGGTCGCGGCGGTTCGGCAAGGTAATGAACCAGCGTGCGGCGGTAGGCGCCTGCTGTTGCAGGTAGTTTTGCGCGACGGCGAGGCTGCGCCCATCGTCCAGGGGATGGGCCTGCACTTCGGGCTGCATCCAGTGGGTTATTTCATCTTTGAAATAGGCCAGGGTGCCGGTCAGGAAAATCGCGAACAGCAGCCAGCCGAAGATCAAGCCTGCCCAGGTGTGCAGCCAGGCCATGGCCTGGCGAAAGCCCTCTTTCATGTGCGAGCCATCCAGAAACCGATGCCGGCCAGGGTGGCCAAGAGTGCGCTCGGCACCATCACCCCTGCCCAGGCGCGCCATGCCGTGCGGCAGGCAAAACACCAGAGCACCGCCAGCAGGTAGAACACAAAGGAACTCATCATGCCGGTGACCACCGCATCGGCACGGGAGGTGGGCAGCCAGAGCGCCAGGCAGATGGCGGCCAGGGAGGCCATCAGATAACCGCCAATCACCGCCGCCAGCACGCGCGAGGTGACGGCGAGGCGGTAGGAAACGGGCAATGAGGTTTTGCTTTTCATGCGGCAGGCGCCTGGTTCATCAGCGCGCAATATTAATGATAAATATTCTCATAAGCAAAAGAGAACGGATGAATCACCTGCCTTGGCCGATTGCCGAACCTTGTCATGCGCCCTACAATGCGAACAATTCTTGTTCTCTAAAGCATGTCGAATGCTTGCGGAGTGATCGCGTTGCAGCCGTCCAACCCCGTCGAAGTGTTGTACAACGACCATCACCACTGGCTCACCGGCTGGTTGCGACGCAAGCTCGGCTGCCCGGAAAACGCCGCCGACCTGGCTCAGGACACCTTTATCCGCGTGCTCAGTGCCCGGGAAGCGCCAACGCTGATCGAGCCGCGCGCCTTCCTCACCACCGTGGCCAAGCGCGTGCTGTTCAACTTCTACCGCCGCCAGGACCTGGAGCGCGCCTACCTCGAGGCCTTGGCTCAGATGCCCGAACACGTGGCACCGTCGGAAGAAGACCGCGCAATCATCCTGCAAACCCTGCTGGAACTGGACCAACTGCTCGACGGCTTGCCCAAGCAGGTCAAACGCGCTTTCCTGCTGGCCCAACTCGACGGCCTGACCTACGCGCAAATCGGCGCGCAACTGGGCATCTCCATCGCCACCGTCAAACGCCACCTGACCAAAGCGGCCATGCGCTGCTACTTCGCCCTATGAATGTCTCCAGCCAAGTCGCCGAACAAGCCGTGCACTGGTTGCTGGAAATGCAGCAAGGCACGCTCAACCCACGCCAGCAGGCGGCCTGGCAGCAATGGTTGAATGCCCACAGCGAACACCAACGCGCGTGGGAGCAGATCCAGAGCGTCAACCAACGCCTGCGCGGCGTGCCCTCCCCCCTGGCCCACGCGGCGTTGAACGCGCCTACCTCCCGCAGCCGGCGTCAGGCGCTTAAATTACTGTTGATTGTGGGTGCCGGCTCGGCCGCCGCCTGGAGCCTGCGCCAGCAACATATCCTGCCGCCGCTGACGGCTGACTATCGCAGCCCGGTGGGCCAGCGCCGCACAGTACAACTGGCCGACGGCAGCCAGTTGCAGCTCAACACCGGCAGCGCGGTGGATGTGCATTTCGACGGCCAACAGCGCCTGGTGCGCTTGCTTGAAGGTGAAATCCTGCTCACCGCCCGTGCAGGCCAGGCGCCGTTGCACGTGCTGACCGGCCAGGGCCTGCTCAGCAGCCAGGCGGCGCGCTTGACTGTGCGCCAGTTCAACGACCACACCCAACTGGCGGTACTGGCCGGCCAGGTCGAGGTGATGCCCAACCGCTACAACGGCTTGGCGCTGAGGGTCGATGCCGCGCAGCAGGTCAATTTCACCCGCAAAGGCTGGGACACCCCACGCCCCACCGACGCCAACAGCGGCGCCTGGGCCGACGGCATGCTGGTGGCCGCACACATGCGCCTCGAAGACTTCCTCAATGAACTGGGACGCTACCGTCGCGGCCAGCTCCAGTGCGATCCACACGTCGCCAACCTGCTGCTGTCCGGCAGCTACCCGCTGGACGACAGCGAACGCATCCTCGACCTACTGGAAATCAGCCTGCCGGTGAAAGTGCGGCGCTTTACGCGTTATTGGGTGACCGTGCAGGCACGGGTCTGAATTTATTTTACTTTTGTGTGAGCCGTTTTCCGCACCTGGCGTGACAGAGAAAGAAAGCCACCTTGATCCTTCCTTCTCAGGACCGCCCTTCATGCCCCAGCACCCGACGCTTCTCGCCCGTACACTGCGCCAACTCCTGCTCGGTGCCAGCCTCAGCCTGACCACACTGCCGGCGGTGATGGCAGCCGACGCCAAGGCGTACCACATCGCACCTACTACCCTGGAAGCGGCCCTGAATCAATTCGGTCGCGAAGCCGGCGTGTTGGTGTCCTTCGGTTCCGCCGTGACGGCCGGGATGCAAAGCGCTGGGTTGTCGGGCAGCTACAGCGCTGCCGAGGGCTTGCAAAAACTACTGGAAGGCACCGGCCTGCAAGCCCGCGCCGAGGGTGACAACGCTTACAGCCTGCAACCGGCTGGCGCCCCTGCGACCCTGGAGCTGCAGACCTCCAACGTGGTCGGCGACTGGCTCGGTGACGCGGCGCAAACCAACGTGTTCGAGCACCCCGGCGCCCGTGATGTGATCCGCCGCGAAGAATTCGAACGCCAGGGCGCCACTCAGGCTCGCGATGTGCTCAACCGCATCCCTGGCGTCAACGCCCCGGACAACAACGGCACCGGTAGCCACGACATGGCGCTGAACTTCGGCATTCGCGGGCTCAACCCGCGCCTGGCGTCGCGCTCCACCGTGCTGATGGATGGCATCCCGGTGCCCTTCGCGCCTTACGGCCAGCCGCAACTCTCCTTTGCGCCGATCAGCATGGGCAATATGGACGCGGTGGACGTGGTACGCGGCGGCGGTGCGGTGCGCTATGGCCCGCAAAACGTCGGTGGCATCGTCAACTTCGTCACCCGTGCCATCCCGGATGCGCCCACGGTCAAGGGCGGCTTGCAGACCGAGACCAGCCCCTCCTCCAGCCACGACGGCTTCAAGACCACCGGCAACTTGCTGGCCGGCGGCACTGCCGACAATGGCTTGGGGGGTGCGCTGCTGTACTCCGGCACCCGCGGCGGCGACTGGCGCGAAAACAGCAACACGCGCATCGATGACCTGATCCTCAAGGGCAAATACCAACTGGACGACGCCAACAGCTTCAACGCCATGGCACAGTACTACGAAGGCCAGGCCGACATGCCCGGTGGTTTGAACGTCAAGGACTACAAGGCCGACCCGTATCAGTCCACTCGGCCCTACGACAAGTTCTGGGGCCGCCGCACGATGTTCAACGTCGGCTACCGCTACGAGCAGGACCGCCGCGAATTCACGGTCAACAGTTTCTTCACCAAGACCCTGCGCAGCGGTTACCTGGACCAGGGCAGTTTCCTGTCGCTGTCGCCACGGGAATATTGGGTGCGCGGCCTGGAGACGCGCTTCGCCCAGGGCTTCGACCTGGGTCCCACCAACCATGAAGTGGGTGTGGGCTACCGCTACATCAATGAAGCCGGCCACGAACTGCGCTACCGCACTCCGATTGCCGCCAACCAGCAAATACCCACCACCAACAGCCGCAACGACCGCGATACGCGCGGCGGCACCGAAGCCAATGCGTTCTTCATCGACGACCGCATTGATATCGGCAAGTGGACCATCACCCCGGGCGTACGCTACGAGATGATCAAGTCCCAGCAAACCAACAACCTGAGCAACGTCAAATACAAGGGCGACTACAACACCGCACTGCCGGCGCTGAACGTGCTCTATCACCTCACCGATGACTGGAATCTCTACGCCAACACCGAAGGCTCGTTCGGCAGCGTGCAGTACAGCCAGATGCCCAACCGCGTGAACAGCGGCGAAGTGAAACCGGAAAAAGCCCGCACGTGGGAACTCGGCACGCGCTATGACAACGGCAATCTGCGTGCAGAAATCGGCGCGTTCCTGATTAACTTCGACAACCAGTACGACAGCAACCAGACCAACGACACGGTGATCGCCCGCGGTGAAACTCGCCACCAAGGCATCGAGTCGAGCATCAACTACGCCCTCGACGGCCTGAGCCCGGCGCTGGCAGGGTTTGATGTGTACGCCGCCTACGCCTATGTGGATGCGACCATCCGCGAAGACGGCCCGAACAAAGGCAACCGCGTGCCCTTCTCCTCCAAGCACAAAGGCACCCTCGGCGTGGGTTACACCGAAGGCCCATGGAAGCTGAATGTGGACAGCAGCTACCAGAGCAGCCAGTTCGCCGACAATGCCAACACCCAGGCCGAAAGCGCCGACGGTGCCAATGGCCGCATCCCCGGCTACATGCTGTTCAGCAGCCGCGCAGCCTATGACTTCGGCCCGCAGTTGTCGGATCTGAATGTGGCGGTGGGGGTGAAGAACATCTTCAACAAGCAGTACTACACCCGCTCGTTCGACGACAACAACAAGGGCAAGTACGTGGGTGAGCCGCGCACGGTGTATGTGCAAACCTCTATCGCGTTCTGACTGCAATCTGCAGACTGCAACGCCTCCCACAGTTGATTGTCGGTGTGTTTAGGATTGAATGGGGCTAGCTACCCGCCAGGCAACTCGGGGTGGCGGCCACCAACGCGTCAATGGCACACCGCGTCTTGGCCGGCATATGCGCCGCCGTCGGCCAGATCACATGGATCGGCGCAGGTTGCTCACGGTAGCTGGGCAGCACGGCCTGCAACTGCCCGCGCAGCGCATAGTGGGCAATCAACCAACTCGGCAACCAGGCCAGGCCTACGCCCGCGATAGCGGCATCGGCTACCGCCTGGAGGTCGTCCACGATCAAGGGCGAAGCCAGGCGCGAGCGCTGCGCGGTGTTGCTGCGGTAGGCAATGCCACGATGAGCGGCCAGGTCTTCGATACTGCCAATAGCACCCTTGCGCTGCAAATACGCCGGTGACGCCGCCAGCCCCATGGCCTGCTGACCCAAGCGGCGGGCACTCAGGCGATCGGTGTCCGGCAACGGGCCGATGCGCACGGCCATATCGAAGCCTTCCTGCACCAAGTCGATCATGCGGTCGGAAAAACAAATGTCGATTTCCAGTTCCGGATAACGATCCAGCAAAGCCCATAACGCCGGCGCGGCATAGTGATGACCAAACGCCAGGGGCACGCTCACTCGCAAACGCCCGCGGGGTTGCTGACGGCCGCTTTCCAGCACGGACTCGGCGGCCTCCAGCTCCGCCAATGCGCGCAAGCAATGCTCGTAGTACGCCTGGCCATCCTCAGTCAACCGCTGGCGCCGGGTGGAACGCTGTAACAGGCAAGTGCCCAAACGCGCTTCCAGACGCGCCAGGCCCTTGCCCACCGCTGAACGCGTGAGGTTCAGGCGCTCGGCGGCTTCGGTGAGGTTGCCGCTTTCAACAATCTGCAGAAAGAGTTCGACACCATCAAAACGTGGGGTAGCCATGCTTAATTGTCGCCTTGTATTCCCTTGTCTAAGGAAAAGTTATCGCCAATAAAGAACCTGATTCCCGAGAGAATAGCCTCTCCCGCTTTCGAAAGGAATGTCGTATGTCCCGCGCCGCCGCACTCTCGGCCCTCACTCCCCCGCGCACCGCCAGGAACGGCCTGGCCCTCACCGCCGTCTGCCTGGTGGCCCTGATGTTCGGCCTGGAAATCTCCAGCGTGCCGGTCATCCTGCCGACGCTGGAACAGGAGCTGGGCACGGGCTTTCAAGACGCCCAATGGATCATGAATGCCTACACCCTGGCCTGCACCAGCGTGCTGATGGCGGCGGGGACCCTGGCGGATCGCTTCGGTCGTCGGCGTGTGCTGGTGGTGTGTCTGTGGGTATTCGCCCTGGCCTCACTGGCCTGTGGCTTGGCCAACGATGCGCCGACACTGATCGCGGCGCGGTTCGTCCAGGGCATTGGGGCCGGGGCCATGATGATTTGCCAGTTCGCGATCTTGTCCCATCAGTTCCGCGAACCGGCAACGCGTGCGCGGGCCTTTGCGATATGGGGCGTGATCGCTGGCGTGGGCCTGGGTTTCGGACCGATGGTGGGAGCCTTGATCCTGGCCGTGGCGGACTGGCGCTGGGTGTTCCTGGTGCATGTACCGCTGACCCTGTTCACCTTGGCGTTGTTGCACATCAGCGTGCAGGAATCCCGCGACCCGGCCAACCATCGCCTCGACATCGCCGGCATGCTGACCATGACACTCACGGTGTTTGCGCTGGTTTATTTCATCACCCAGGGCAGCGAAATCGGCTTTGGCGCCCCGGCGATGCTCGGCTGGGCCGGCCTGGCGGTCTTCGGGCTGCTGCTGTTTATCTTGATTGAGCGGCGCAGCGCCCATCCGATGTTCGACTTCTCGGTGTTCCGCATCCAACGCTTCAATGGCGCGTTGATGGGCTCGATCGGCATGAACTTCAGCTTCTGGCCGTTCATGATTTACCTGCCGTTGTACTTCCAGGCAGGCCTGGGTTACGACACGCTGACCACCGGCGCCGCCCTGCTCGCCTATACCTTGCCCACTTTGCTGGTGCCGCCGCTGGCCGAACGCCTGGCCCTGCGCTTTGGCGCCGAACGCATCATTCCCTTGGGCCTGGGGACAATGGGCGCAGGGTTCATGGGGATGGCCGCCGTTAATTACGCCGGACAACCCAGCACCGCGCTGGTGCTGCTCAGTTGCGTGATCGCCGGTATCGGGCTGGCGTTGACCAATTCGCCGACCACCAACACCACCACCGGCTCCGTCTCGAATGACCGCGCAGGCATGGCCTCGGGCATCGACTTCAGCGCACGGCTGATCACCCTCGCGCTCAATATCGCGCTGATGGGCCTGGTGCTGTTGTTGGGGATCAGCCACAACCTGGCCCACGTGCTGCCTGACAGCACAACACTGGAGTGGACAAGACTCAGCCAGCATATTGCCGCCGGCAAGCTGGATGCGCCGGGGCTGACCGTTCAGGATGCGCAAACAGCGCTGCGCAGCGGCGCCGGCTGGGCCATGTTGTTTGCGGGGTTGGGCGCCTGCGGGCTGGCGATGCTGAGCCGGCATTTCTTCCGGCGTGAGCGCTGAACGAAAAACGGGCCTGCATGTGCAGACCCGTTTTCAGTGGGGGAATAAAAAAACAATCAGCCGTTAATAGCAGCGTTTTCGTTTTCCAGGAATTCCTCTTCCAAAGCGTCTTCGTTCACTTTGTTGATTGGCTGGTTTTTACCGGCAGCGCGCGGCTTGCCTTGCAGTTTGCCAAACAGATGTTCCAGTGCGTGGTCGAGCTTGACTGCGGCGCCATCGATCGCTTGCTCCAGCGTATCGGCTTTATGGCACACGGAAACTGGTTGATGGCCCTTTGGCCGTGCTTCCAGACGGCAACTCAAATCGTGAGGGCCGGGCTTGTCGCCGTTCTCGTCTCGCAGGTAGACCTCTACACGGGTCAGGTCTTCTTCGTAGCGTTCGAGCGTGCTCTCAATGGTAGTACGTACCCACTCCTCCAGTCGGATGCTGCTTTCAATATGGTTATCGCTATTGACTTGGATTTGCATAGTTCTTCCCTTATTTCAGCTAGCTCGCCAGAGGTCACAAACTGCAACACCGGGGTGGTGAAACCATGACCTCTTGATTACACAATTGAGCACCTGCTGAAACATTTCAACCCCTTTGCAAAGATAAATCCTACATTACAAATTAACCCTGACGACGAGCAAAAACGCTGGTAGGGTGGGGAGTTAGTTACAACTTCTTACGTCCTGTTTTCCTCACAATTGCTCCTCTCCCAACGGGTGCAAGCTGCGAAAAATCCCCGCTTCCTCCACCAGCCAATCATGCACCGCACGCACGCCCGGATGGTTCAACGCGCCCGGCGCATACAGCAGTACATAGCGTTTATGGTTGGGCACCGCCAGGCCGAACGGCACGATCAGGGTGCCGCGCTCCAGCTCATCGTTCAGCAAGGTGCGCCGCGCAATCGCTACGCCCATGCCGGCAATGGCGGCTTCGATGGTCAAGTGGTTGCGGTTGAAGGTGTGCCCGCGCCGTACGTCGGCACCGTGGTAGCCGATGGCATTGAGGTAAAACTCCCACTCGGCATATTCATAACTCCCACGCCAGGCCGTGATGTCGTGCAGCAGCGGGAAATGCGCCAAATCCGCCGGGCCATGCAAGGGCGGGCGGCCACGCAACAGGCTGGGGGCGCACACCGGGAATATCTGTTCATCCAACAGGGCTGTGGATAACAACCCAGGGTAGCTGCCGTCGTTCAGGTCGATGGCCAGGTCGAAGTCGCCTTCATGCAGGGCGATGCTGCTGTCTTCGGCGACCATGCGCAGTTGAATGTCCGGAAAACGCTGCTGAAAACGTGGCAGACGCGGGGTCAGCCACTTGCCCAGAAACGAGGGGATCGAACGCAGGCGCAAGGTGCCGCTGATCATCCCGGCGTCCAGGCGCTGCAGTTCGGCATCAATGCTGCCATAAGCCTCCCCCACCACGGCCGCCAGGCGCTGCCCCTCGGCGCTGAGTTCAACGCCTCGCGCACGCCGATGAAACAGTCGAAAGCCCAGGCGCTCCTCCAGTTGGCGAATTTGCTGGCTCACCGCTCCGGGCGTGATGTGCAGTTCTTCGGCGCAGCGGGTGAACGACAGATGCCGTGCGGCGCAGGAAAACACATGCAACCAGACATAGGTCTGGCCGTGGAGGGGGCGAGTCATAGTGTTTAGTCCTGCTAAAGGGTGTCTTAGGATAATTCGTTGGTCAGTGCCGAGCCAGAGGCTCAGTATCGCGCCAATTCCGCCTGCTCTACAAAACATGGCAGCGATTTCTACTCCATTGCTTGTAAGGCTTTAGCATGGCTATCAGTGTTTTCGATCTATTCAAGGTGGGCATCGGCCCATCCAGTTCCCACACCGTCGGCCCGATGCGCGCTGCCGCGACGTTCGCCCAAGCCCTGACCGACCAGCATGTGCTCAGCCAAACCCGTCGCGTCGAAGTGCGCCTGTATGGCTCGCTGTCCGCTACCGGTGTCGGCCATGCCACCGACCGCGCCTGTGTCATGGGCTTGATGGGTGAATGGCCAGACCGCGTCGACCCCACCTCGATCAATGCGCGTATCCAGCAACTGCGCGAGTCCGGCCAATTGCTGCTGGCGGGCTCTCACGCAATTGCTTTCAACTGGCACACCGACTTGCTGCTGCTGGACGAAAGCCTGCCGTACCACCCCAACGCCATGTCCTTGCACGCCTATGGCGACAGCGGCCTGCTGAGCGAACAAACCTATTACTCGGTGGGCGGTGGTTTCATCATCGAAGCCGCCGAAGCTGCATCAGGCATTGCGCCCACCAGCGATGTGCAATTGCCCTATGATTTTTCCAGTGCGGTGGAACTGCTGGCCTTGTGCAACAAGCACGGCCTGCGGGTATCCGAACTGATGATGGCCAACGAACGGGCGTGGCGCAGCGACGAAGAAATCCGCAGCGGCCTGCTGCATATCTGGTCGGTGATGCGCGAGTGCGTGGAACAGGGCCTGCGCGATGAAGGCATCCTGCCCGGTGGCCTGGATGTACCCCGTCGCGCCGCGAAGCTGCACCGCAGCCTGTTGGAAATCGGCAAGCCCAACGTGATCACCTCGACCTTGTCGGCGATGGAATGGGTCAACCTGTTCGCCCTCGCCGTCAACGAAGAAAACGCCGCCGGCGGACGCATGGTCACCGCCCCGACCAATGGCGCGGCCGGAATTATCCCGGCAGTGCTGCATTACTACATGAAATTCAACGCCGACGCGTCTGACGACGACGTGGTCAATTTCTTCCTGGCCGCCGCTGCCGTCGGCATCCTCTGCAAGAAAAACGCTTCCATCTCCGGCGCCGAAGTCGGCTGCCAGGGCGAAGTGGGTTCGGCCTGTGCCATGGCCGCTGCCGGCCTGGCCGATATCCTCGGTGCCACCCCGGAGCAACTGGAAAACGCCGCCGAAATCGGCCTGGAACACAACCTCGGCCTGACCTGCGACCCGGTCGGTGGCCTGGTACAGGTGCCCTGCATCGAGCGCAATGCCATTGCGGCGGTCAAGGCGATCAACGCCACGCAGATGGCCCTGCGCGGCGACGGCAAACACTTCATCTCCCTCGACCGGGTCATCCGCACCATGCGCGATACCGGCGCCGATATGCATGACAAATACAAAGAAACTTCACGGGGCGGCCTGGCGGTCAGCTGGGTGGAGTGCTGATCGGAGCACTGCTACCCGCCCCAACGTGAGCCCGCGCAAAAATAATAACGAGGCAATACCGATGACTGATGTACGTACACCTGCTGCCGAAAATCCCGATGTCAGAGAAAGCACAGTAACCACCGGCTGGACCAAACACGACACCACCTGGATGCTCGGCCTCTATGGCACCGCCATCGGCGCGGGCACCCTGTTCCTGCCAATCAATGCCGGCGTCGGCGGCTTCTGGCCGCTGATCGTGCTGGCGCTGCTGGCATTTCCGATGACCTTCTTCGCCCACCGTGGGCTGACGCGCTTTGTGCTGTCGGGCAAATCCGGCGACATCACCGAAGTGGTCGAGGAACACTTTGGTGTCGGCGCCGGCAAGCTGATCACCCTGCTGTATTTCTTTGCGATCTTCCCGATCCTGCTGGTGTACAGCGTGGCGCTGACCAACACCCTGGGCAGTTTCATGGAGCACCAATTGCAGATGGCGCCGCCGCCACGGGCGATTCTGTCGCTGGTGCTGATCCTCGGCCTGATGGCCATCGTGCGTTGCGGCCAGGGCGTGATCGTCAAGGCCATGAGCGTGCTGGTGTACCCCTTCGTGGCCGCCTTGCTGCTGCTGGCGTTCAGCCTGATTCCCAACTGGAACGGCGCGTTCTTCGCCTCGGCCAGCGAAGGCATGCCGTTGCCGCTGTTCTTCAAGACGTTGTGGCTGGCGATCCCGGTAATGGTGTTCTCGTTCAACCATTCGCCGATCATCTCCGCCTTTGCCGTGGACCAGAAGCGCGTCTACGGCGCCCAGGCCGAGCGCAAAAGCAGCGGCATCCTGGCCACCGCCCACGGCATGATGGTGCTGACCGTGATGTTCTTCTGCTTCAGCTGCGTGCTGGCGCTGTCACCGGCGGACCTGGCCGCTGCCAAGGCGCAGAACATCTCGATCCTGTCGTACCTGGCCAACCACTTCCAGACGCCGGTGATTGCCTACGCCGCACCGTTGATCGCGCTGGTGGCGATCACCAAATCCTTCCTGGGCCACTACATTGGTGCCAGCGAAGGCTTCCAAGGCTTGATCGTCAAATCCCTGCGCGGGCGCAACCGTTCGATGTCGGCGAAATGGCTGGAACGCTGCACCGCGTTGTTCATGGTGCTGACGTGCTGGGCCGTGGCCACCTTCAACCCGAGCATCCTGGGCATGATCGAAACCATGGGCGGACCGATCATCGCGTGCCTGCTGTTCCTGATGCCGATGTACGCGATTCGCCGCGTGCCATCTTTGCGCCAGTATTCAGGTCAGGTATCGAATGTGTTTGTGGTGGTCATTGGCCTGATTGCGCTGTCTGCGATCGTTTTTTCCGTAATGCCCTGAATTAGCTCACGACATACATCCAATGTGGGAGCGGGCTTGCCCGCGATAGCGATCATTCAGCCAACTATTGATTGGCTGATACACCGCAATCGCGGGCAAGCCCGCTCCCACATCTGGATTTCTGTGCCGGGTAAATCGCTGTACGGCACGGCCTTTGCTGTAGAGCTTTTGAGGAAAACGGAATTTGGCCAGTGGTCAGGCAATGCGAACTAATCCCGACACCGGCCGTCAATGACTGCATGTTCTTATCAGGCGGTAACGCACCATGGACAATCCTTTTCAGATCATCACCGACACGTTCAGCCCCCAATACCGCGTCAACCTGAGCATTCAACGGCTGGACGGCAGCATCATGCTCACCCTCTCGAACGAGACCGGCGTAGTGGCCAAGCGCATGATCAGCGCCGAACAACGCAACGACCCGCAACGCCTCAAGCGCCTGGTGCAAAGCATCCAGTTCGGCATCGCCATCGAACAAGGCCATAGCGCTGTAGAAATCCTGGAGCTGATGACGGACGGCGACAGCCACAAACTCCTGCAGCGACCGCCCGCCCGTACCCTGCCCTTCAGCGTGGGGCTTTAAAGCTCGCCTTTCTCGGTCTCAAGGCTCGCTTCGCCCTTGCGACGCGGGCTTTCGACCTTCACCGAAGGAAAGGCAGACGACGCGTAGCGCACCACCAGGATCGCAAACGCCAACAGCAGAATCCCGCCGCACAGGTAGATGATGCCCAGATCCGGCGGGTTGTGATGAGACACGTTGGAGATCAGCAAACGCGTGAGCGCGGTAATCGCCACGTAGATCAGGAAGCGCACCGGCATGTGGTTGGTCTTGAAGTAAATCCCGACCATGGCACCCAGTTCCAGGTAGATGAACAGCAGCAAGATGTCATCGATCTTGATGTGCCCGTTCTCCAGCATCCCCAGAAATTCCATCACCGCCGCCCATGCGGTCACCGCACCAATGGCGAACAGCGCCAGGTAATGGAACGACTCGACAAACAGATTGCCCAGGGACTCGGCTAGCCCGTGCACTTGCTGGCGCAGCCTTTCGGCCCAGTTGATTTTCACGATGATGCTTCCTTAGGTCGATTCGACCGGATAATGCCGGTTGGACGTGACGGTTGTTCTGTATGCAGAAACAAGGCCAGAGGGCAGGCATGAGATGATGACTGGCTAGCATGAGGCACGCAGGAGGATGAGCAGAGTAGATCTTTTGCTCATCCGAAAAACGAAAACTTCAAGGATATCGCTGGCGTGCGTGTAAAACCGAGAGAATCCGAATATTGTCTGTCACTTTGTATACAACCAGATAATTCGGATGTACCACCATCTCTCGTGTTCCGCCGATTCTGCCGGGGCGGTAAAGATGGGGTCTGCGCGAGAGGGCAAGCACTGAAGCTTCGATTGATCGCTTAAGCTCAAGCGCTGCTACAGGATTACGATGACTGAGGTACTCAATAATTTGCCGGAGTTCTACCCGCGCTGCGGGCAGCCATTCAATCAGCATCGCCTTTCTTGAGTTTAGATTCGATCAGCGCTTGCATCTCGGCCATCACCTCGTCGTGAGGAATGCCAGGGCTTGGGTCATCAAGAGCGGCCTGCACTCTCGCGCGAAACCAGCGGTCGTAGCTGTCAGCCTGCTCTTCGATATCTGCTTGGATACCTGAGGAAAAGGAAGTGTCCATAAAAGCCTCCGTTGTTGATGTAAAAGGAGTCTAGTCGCTAGCGTTTTCGCTGTCGTGCTCCCGGCGATGAAGTGAGTAACAGAAAAAATCCGTGTTCACCAATCACTTTTTAGACCGTCCCCACAGGCGTGGGAACGATCAGATCATGGCATCAAGCTGGTGCAATTTGCTCCAGCGCTCGATCGACCAGCAGACCGCCCATTTCAATCAGTTGATGAATCGCCAGGACCAAGCTTCGCTGTGGACCATCAAGGTCGAATGCCAGGGTACTGGCCATCTCACGGGCGCTGTTCAAGGTTTCGCTGGCGTTTGCCAGCAAGGTTTCTGTATCAGCTTCAGGAGTGACACTGAAAAGCACTGACTCGGTAGACGGGGGGGTGGGTGTGTGTTTCTTCATCGACTAGTTCCTTAGTTAAGAAACCATCACCGTCTGCCGCCAAGCAGATTGGGTGACGGATTGCACAAGGTTGGCGGACCGGTAAGGAACAACCCGGCACCCCGAAGGGTCCATGCGCAACCCGCCATAAAAACAAGAGTGCCGTGTAAAAACCCAGCAATCTCATAGGGGGTCGTTGCGCTTCCTTGGTGGGCCGCCAAGCCCGCTCGCTGCAAATGCAGCGCCCGAAGAAGGTAAGCCACCGGACAATTCCAGCGCAACCCCGGCAAGTTGTCAGAAATTTCCGGTGTAGCAAACCCCAATTTCCCAACTACATTAAAAACCTACTACCCAAACCCCAGCGTTTGGCTTATCCTTTTCGCTGTATATAAATACAGTAGTCGCAAAAGACAACTATCGTGAAGGCATGTGAGGTGGTGAATGGCCGTCGAAGTGGTATACCGCAGCAGCCGAGATCTGGAGCGTTTGTTCATGGATAAAGCCGAAGCTGACCGTCATGACAAGATGCTTGAACTCGCTGAGTTGCTGGCAGAGGTGTTGCAAAAAGCCGTGCCGTCGTTGAGCGAGCAGCAGGTGGAGGAAGCCGGGATTTACATGGCGAAGAACCGTGATGTATTTGCCAAGGCGTTCAAGAGCCAACCGGACGCGCTGTCCGAGTTGCTGAACCCGGCAGCCGAGTAAAGCCCGAATTGAACAGGCCCTGAATCATGGATTCAGGGCCTTTTTAATGCCTGGCCTATTTGTACAGCAAGCGTTCGGCCAGTTCATCGGCCACCCGCGCGGGGGAGCGTTTTTCGGCTTGGGCGTGGGCAAAGATTTCGGTCAGGCGGCTGCCGATGTTCGACAGGTGTGCGGTGATGCCAGGCAGGTCGGTGCCGGCGTGTTTGAGGGCGACGTAGATCAGCCCGCCAGAGTTGATCACGTAGTCTGGCGCGTAGAGGATGCCGCGGCCTTCCAATTGGTCGGCGATGTCCAGGTTGGTCAGTTGTGCGCTGGCCGCACCCGCCACGGCGGCGCAACGCAACTGGCCGACGCTGTTACGGTTGAACACGGCGCCGACGCCGCACGGTGCGAGGATATCGCAGGGGGTGCTGAGCAAGGCGTCGTTGGCAATCGGGTGGGCGCCCAGTTGCTCCATGGCCAGTTGCACCTTGCCGTGGTCGATATCGCTGACCAGCAGTTCGGCACCGGCGGCGTGCAATTGTTCGGCCAGGGCATAACCGACATTCCCCAGGCCTTGCACCGCGACGCGCAGGCCCTCGAGGTTGTCGCTGCCCAGGCGCGCCATGGCGGTAGTGCGGATACCGGCAAACACCCCCATGGCAGCATGAGGGGCAGGGTCTCCGGCGGCGGTGGTGCTGGTGACAAAGCGAGTGTTCTGGGCGATGCAGTCCATGTCGGCAACCGAGGTACCGCTGTCGATCGAGGTGATGAAGCGGCCGTCGAGTTTTTCCACACAACGGCCAAACGCCTCGAACAGCGCCGCACGGCTTTCCACGTGCACGGGGCGGATGATCACCGCCGTGCCGCCGCCCACCGGCAGCCCGGCCAGTGCCGCTTTGTAGCTCATGCCTTGCGCCAGGCGCGCGGCATCGGCCACGGCGGTTTCATCATTAGGGTAAGCCAGGTAACGACAGCCACCCAACGCTGGGCCCAGGCGACTGTTGTGGATGGCGATGATCGCCTTCAAGCCGGTCACCGGATCAACGCTCAGGTGCAGCGATTCAAGGCGGGTGCTGTGCATGAGCGCAAACATCAATGAGCTCCCGAATCACTTCTGGTAGTGGGCCAAGTATAGGCTTGCGGCAGAAAACTGCTGGATTGCGCTGGAATAAGCCGCGCGTTTTCGTGGGATCTACGACATAAGAGTTTGGGATATCTCTCAAGATGCTGGACGAAAATTCGCAGCAAGGCTAAAACGGGGGCATACGCCGGAGAACTCAATGAATCCCCGCACAGCCTTTTTCGCCTGCCTGGACCGTTCACCCCTCGCGCTGTTTGAAGCCGCGTTGTGGATTGCTGCCGAGCATGACGCCAGCGTGCAGCCCGCGTTGATCCTGCACGACCTTGGTGCGCTACAACAACAGGTGAGCCTGGGCTTGCCCTTGCTACCGGCGGATGAACTCGGCCAGCCGCTACTGCGGCGCATGAATGACCTGGGGTTTGCCCAGGATGACCATACGCCGTTGCGCCCCGCCGCCGCGCTGCTGGACAAAGTGCTGCAACGCAAACGCGGGCAACCCTTGGCCATGGGCCTGATCGCCCTGGAGATGGCACGGCGCCTGGATATCCCCATGGTCGGCGTGAACTTCCCTGGGCACTTCCTGCTGCGGGTACCGGGAGCCGATCACCTGTTGGACCCTTGCGGCGGCCGGCGCCTGTACCCCAACGACTGTCGCGAGTTGCTGGCGCGCCAATATGGGTCGAAGCTGAAATTGCAGGCCGACCACCTGCTGACCGCCGAGCCACGGGCCATCCTGCAACGGCTGTCGCGCAACCTGCGCCAACTCTACCTTGCCAACGACGAACCGTTGGCCGCCCTGGTGGACGCCGAGCGCGTACTGGAACTGGGCAACGCCAGCGCCTCCGACTACCTGGCGCGGGCCAGCCTGTATCAACGCCTGGACTGCCCCAGCGCCGAACGCTTCGACCTGGAACACGCGCTGCTGCTCAGCGACGACCCGATCCAGCGCTTGCGCCTGACCGAGCGGCTGGGGCATCTGCCGCCCAACTCAGTGGTGCACTGACCCCACTGTAGGAGCCCGCACTTGAATAATCAACAACGCTGCAATCACCGCCGGAATCGCGCAAAAAAAGAAAATCTGCTCGACCGGTATATGCATCGCCAACAACAGGCTGCCAAACAGCGGCCCTAGAATCGACCCGAATCGCCCCACACCCAACGCCCAGCCTGTGCCGGTGGCGCGCACGTGCGCCGGGTAGAAGTTGCTCGCGAAGGCATTGAGGGTCAGTTGCCCGCCGATGATGCAGAACCCGGCAGCGAACACGCAGGCCACCAGGTAGCGTGGGTTGTCGTGGTTCAAGCCCAGCAGGACGGTGCACAACGCTGCCGCCGCCAGCACGCCGGACAGCAACCGTACTTTGCTTTTCAGGCGGTCGGCAAACCAGGCCATGAGAATGGCGCCCAAGGTGCCGGCGAACAGGAACATGGAGGTGACCAGGTTGGCTTCGTTCAACGCCAGGCCGCTTTCGAGCAATAGCGACGGCAACCAACTGATCATGAAATACAGCAGGATCAGGCTGACGAAAAAAGTCGCCCAGATCAGCAGCGTCGGGCGCGCGTAGCCGTTGCGAAACAGCTCCACTACCGTCAGTTTGCTGCCTTGCTCCTTCAAGTTTTCCGCTTCGGTCGCGGGCGGTGGCTGCCAGTCGGGCAGCATCCGCGCCGTGACTCTGCGCAAACGCAGATAGGGCGGCGCATCGCGCAACAGGCGCGGCAAGGATTCGGGCAACAGCCACACCAGGAACGGGAACAGCAGCAACGGCGTCACACCGCCGGCCAGGAACACCGCCTGCCAGCCAAAGCTGTCGATAAACCCCGCCGCCACGAAGCCACCCGCCGCGCCGCCGAACGAAAAGCCGCACGCAGCCAGGGTCACCATCAAGGTACGCAGGCGTGGCGGCGAATACTCTGACATCAACGCCATGGCACTGGGCATCGCACCGCCCATGCCGATCCCGCAGATAAACCGCGCCGCCATCAACGTGGTCAGGGAATTGGCGAACACCATCAATACCGTGAGGCTGGCGTAGATCAGCACGCATGCCAGCAGGATACGTCGCACGCCAAACCGATCCGCCAGCGGCGTCACCAACAGCGAGCCGAGGGTGAGGCCCAGCAGGTTGGCGCTGAACACGGGGCCAAACGCGGATTTTTCCAGGCCCCAGTCCTGAGCCAGCGCCGGCACTACATAGCCCAATACCTGGGCGTCGTAGCCATCGGTGACCAGTAGCAGTGCCAGCAGCAGGAGAATCAACCATTGGTAGCGCGACACCGGACGGGCGTCGAGTGCCGCGCGAAAGCTGGCAATCTGATTGTGCATCGCAAGGTACCTTTATTTTTTATTAGGTTGGCGCGATCAAATGTGGGAGGGGTTTACCCCAATGCCAGTCAGTTAAGCGCGAATCCCCTGTGGGAGCGGGCTTGCCCGCGAAGGCGGTGTGACAGTCACCGCATCTGCTACTGCACTAACGCTTTCGCAGGCAAGCCAGCTCCCACATTTGATCTTCATGGCTGTGAGCATTGCGCTCGCTTGACTGAACGGCATTGGGGCTTTCCCCCCTCCCACAGGGGGCCTAGGGTGTGTCAGGCTGACTGGCGGGGTGGGCCTGCACGAAGGCCGGATGTTGGGCCGCCAATGCCGCCACCCGCCCAATGCGTGGGTACGCCGCCAAGGGCACCTTGAAACGCTCGGCCGCGTACAGCTGTGGAATTAGAAACGCATCGGCCAAGCCCGGCTGCTCGCCAAAGCAAAACCCGGTGTCGCCAATCAACTGCTCCACCGCGCCCAGGCCCTGGCTGATCCAGTGTCCGATCCACTCCAGCAATTGCGCCTCATCGTGCCCCCATTTACGCAGCAAGTTCTGGGTACTGGAGTTATGCAACGGGTGGATATCACAGGCGATGATCGACGCCACCGCCCGCTCATGAGCGCGCGCTACCAGGTCTTTGGAGAGCAACGGCACCTGGGGATAACGCTCCTCCAGGTACTCAATGATCGCCTGTGACTGGATCAGCAACGCCCCTTCATCAGTACGCAACGCCGGCACGCGCCCTTGGGGGTTGATTGCCAGGTAGTCAGGCTGGCGGTTGGCGCCGCCAGCCGGCACCAGCAGGTTGACCGGCAGCGCGGTGAAATCCAGGCCTTTGAGGGCCAGGGCAATACGTACTCGATACGACGCGGTAGAACGGTAGTAGGTATAGAGTTCCATGACCCTGCCCTCTCAGCGCGCCGCGACCACGGTACCGCGGCATTCGCCGAAGCCGATGGAGGCAAAGCCCTCGCGGCTGCAACGGGCACGCAGAATGATTTCGTCGCCATCCTCGAGGAATTTACGCACCTCGCCCGAAGCCAGTTCAATCGGCTTTTTACCGCCTTCGGTAATCTCCAACAGGCTGCCAAACTGCCCCGGCTGCGGGCCAGACAACGTGCCCGAACCAAACAGGTCGCCGGCCTGCAACTGGCAGCCATTGACGCTGTGGTGCGCCACCATTTGCGCCACGGTCCAGTACATATGCTCGGTGTTGCTCAGGGTCAAGCGATGGGCGGGCAGGTTTTGCTCACGCATCGAGGCCGTGGTGAGCAGCACTTCCAGTTCGATATCAAAGGCGCCCGCGTTCTGATCACGCTTATCCAACAGGTAAGGCAGCGGTTGCGGATCACCTTCAGGGCGCGGCGGCTGGGCTTTGCGGAAGGGCTCCAGGGCTTCGGCAGTCACCACCCACGGCGAGATGCTGGTGATAAAGCTTTTCGACAAGAACGGCCCCAGCGGCTGGTACTCCCAGGCCTGGATATCCCGCGCCGACCAGTCGTTGAGCAGGCAGAAACCGGCGATATGCTCGGCGGCATCGCCAATGGCAATCGCATCGCCCATGGCATTGCCCTGGCCGATCCAGATGCCCAGCTCCAACTCATAGTCCAGGCGCGCGCAGGGGCCAAAGGTCGGTTCGGACTGGCCGGCCGGCAGGGTCTGGCCTTTAGGGCGTCGCACCTCTGTACCCGAGGGACGAATGGTCGAGGCACGGCCATGGTAACCAATCGGCACGTATTTGTAGTTCGGCAACAGCGGGTTATCGGGGCGGAACAACTTGCCGACGTTTTGCGCGTGCTCGATGCCGACGTAGAAGTCGGTGTAGTCATTGATCTTGGCCGGCAGGTGCATCTGGCAATCGGCGGCACGGTGCAGCACGTGCGCTTCGCGGTTTTGCAGCTCGCTGCCTTCGGCCAGTAGTTCCAGCAGGCGCTCGCGCAGGGCAACGCGAGGGCCACGGCCCAGTTCGAAAAACGCGTTCAACTGCCCGCCCGCAGTGGCTTCGACGGCGCGTCGGGCTTCGCCCTCAAACGCGTCCAGTGCGGCATGCAGGTCGAGAATCGCATCGCCAATCGCCACGCCACTGCGCGGTGCCGAGCCGTTGATACTGAACACGCCCAGGGGCAGGTTTTGCAGGGGGAAATCCGCGTGACCGTTGGCCGAGGCCACCCAGCTGCGAGTCTGCGTTGGTTGCGTCATGGGTTATCTCCGGTTCGGGTTGAAGGTGGCGGGCAGCGCGGCCCAGCACGCGTCGTAAGCAGGTTGCAGTTGTGGGCACTCCAGGGCGAACTGGGTCGGGCGCAGCACTTGGCTGGTCTCGAACATGAACGCCATGGTGTTATCGATCTTGTGCGGCGCAAGGTCCGCGTTGATGGCCTTGGTGCAGGTCTCGCCATCCGGGCCGTGGGCGCTCATGCAACTGTGCAGCGATGCGCCGCCCGGCAGGAAGCCTTCGGCCTTGGCGTCGTAGGCGCCCTGGATCAGGCCCATGTATTCGTTCATCAGGTTGCGATGGAACCACGGCGGCCGGAAGGTGTTCTCGGCCACCATCCAGCGCGGCGGGAAGATCACGAAGTCGAGGTTGGCCAGGCCATGCACGCTGGTGGGCGAGGTCAGCACGGTGAAGATCGACGGGTCCGGATGATCGAAACTCACCGTGCCAATGGTGTTGAAGCGACGCAGGTCGTATTTGTACGGCACATTGTTGCCGTGCCAGGCGACCACGTTGAGCGGTGAATGGTCCAGCTCGCAGGCCCACAGTTCGCCGAGGAACTTCTGTACCAGCGTAGTCGGTTGCTTGAGGTCTTCGTAGCGGGCCACCGGCGTAAGAAAGTCGCGGGGGTTGGCCAGGCCGTTGCTGCCAATCGGCCCCAGGTCAGGCAGACGCAGCGGGGCGCCGTGGTTCTCGGCGACGTAACCGCGTGCTTGCGCATCCAGCAGCTCGATACGGAACTTGAGACCACGGGGCAGCACGACAATTTCCAGCGGCTCGACATCCAGCACGCCCAGTTCGGTGGCGATGCGCAGGCGGCCCTGCTCGGGGACGATCAGCAGTTCGCCGTCGGCATTGAAGAACACGCGCTCCATGGAGCGGTTGGCGCGGTAATTATAGATGCTGATGCCCGCTGGTTTTTCCGCCCCCGAATTGGCGACCATGCCCACCAGGCCGTCGATAAAGTCCGTCGGCTCACTCGGGATATCCAACGGGTTCCAACGCAAGCGATTCGGCGTGACCGCGCCCAACGGGCCACCGGCCAATTGCCGCGCAAGCTTGACGAATGCCGGGTGGTTGGCCGACGGCTGGATGCGGTAAAGCCAGGTGCGACGGGCTTCGCTGCGGGCCATGGTGAAGGCGGTGCCGGAAAACAGTTCGGTGTAGAGGCCGTAAGGGGCTTTCTGCGGCGAGTTCTGGCCAACCGGCAGCGCGCCGGGCAAGGCTTCGCTGGCGAATTCATTGCCGAAGCCCGACAGGTATTCGAGGTTCATGGATCGTCCTCTGAGGGTCAGTTGTATTTATCGTAATCCAGTTACGCATAACGTAATTTGATCACTATCGACCGTCAAGCTATAAAGACGCCCATTCATCTCTCGGATTCTCGCCCTTCCATGGAAAAGCCTCGCGACACCGGTAAACAGAAAGTCCGCTCGGCGGAAGTCGGCACCGATATCCTCAAGGCCCTGGCCGAACTGTCCCCGGCCACCTCGTTGTCACGCCTGGCCGAACATGTGCAGATGCCGGCGAGCAAGGTGCACCGCTATTTGCAGGCCCTGATCGCGTCGGGTTTTGCCGAACAGAACGCAGCCACCAACCATTACGGCCTGGGCCGGGAGGCATTGCGAGTGGGGCTGGCGGCGCTGGGCAGCATGGATGTGTTGAAAGTCGGCGCCATGCCCCTGGCCGAACTGCGCGATGAATTGAACGAAACCTGCTTTCTGGCGGTGTGGGGCAACCAGGGCGCGACCGTGGTGCAGATCGAGCCGGCAGTGCGCGCCGTTACCGTGGTGACGCAACTGGGCTCAGTGTTGCCGCTGCTCAGCTCTTCCACCGGGCTGGTGTTCAGCGCTTATCTGCCGTCACGGGAAACTGTAGAACTGCGCGAACGCGAGGTTCAGGCCGGCACCGCCCACAGCTTGGCGGACGATCAGGCCTATGCCAGCGTGTGCGAGCAAATCCGCCGCCGTGGCCTGCACTTTGTGCATGGCTTGCTGATGCCCGGCGTGGATGCATTGTCGGCGCCGGTGTTCAATGCGGTCGGGCACGTGGCGGCGGTGATGACCGTGGTCGGCCCAACCTCGCTGTTCCATGCCGATGAAGATGGCCCGGCGGCGCAGCACTTACTGGCGGCGACCCGGGCCGTGAGTTGGCGCATGGGCTATCAGCCCTGAATCACTCGTCGCTGCGCGCCAGCGCCACTGCCACGTGATCCTCGAGCGCCTTGACCTGGGCGCCGGCCACCACGTAGTTGTTGGTCAGCATCGAAAACACCAGCTTGCGCCCGCCGGCGTCGGTGATGTAACCACTCAATGACGACACGCCGCCCATGGAGCCGGTCTTGGCGTGCAGGTTGTTTTGCGCCTGCGTGTCGCGCAGACGATAGCGCAGGCTGCCGCCGGTCATGCGGTCGGTGTTGCCGGCAATCGGCAGCGCGTTGTACCAGGCGTCGAACCACGGCTGTTTGCTGGCGGCCAGCAACAGGTCGGTGAGGGTTTGCGACGACACCAGGTTGCGCCGTGACAGGCCGGAGCCGTCGACCTGGTTGAACGTGGCGGTGTCCAGCCCCTGACGCTTAAGGAACCCGGCCACCGCCACAGCGCCCGCCGCTGCCGTGCCGCTATTGGCGGTCTGGCGCCCCATGGCCTTGAGCAAGGCTTCGGACATGTTGTTGTTCGAAAGCTTGAGCAACGGCGTGATCAAATCCTGTAACGGCGCCGATTGGTGCTCGGCCAGCACCGTTACCGCCGTCGGGCTTGCCCCGCCCATCACCCGACGCCCCAGTACGGTGATGCCCTGTTGCGCCAAGGCTTGTTCAAACAGATTCGCGACCAGTTGCGTTGGCTCCCAGACGCTGACCAATTGCTGGCTCTGCTTTCCCGGCGCCACTGCGCCACTGAGTTGCAACAGGTTGGTGCCATGGCGACGGTTGATCCCATAACTGTTGCCCGGACCGCTCATGGCACGGTTGCTCAGTTGCAGGTAATCAGTAGGCGGGAAAATATCGACACTCACCGGGGTGCCGGCCCGTAACGGCGCCTTGGCCGTGACCAGCACACTGCCTGCATCAAAGTCCGCATTGGGTGCCACAGTCAGCGCCGAAATCTGCGCGCCGTAGTAGGTGGTTTCATCGTCATGGGACCAATCCACCCCCAATCGCTCAGCATCGAACCAGGTGTCGTCGAACACCAGATCGCCCTGTACCTGGCGTACGCCTTGGCTGGCCAACTGCGCGGCCAGCGCCTGGTAGTCGGCAAACTGAATGCTCGGGTCGCCCAGGCCACGCAGGTACAGGTTGCCGGCCAGGCGGTCGCCCTGGCGTATGCCGTTGCTCAGCAGTTGGGTGGCGAAGCGGTATTGCGGCCCCAGCACATCCATGGCCGCCGCCGTGGTCAACAACTTGAGGTTGGACGCGGGCACCAACCGGGTGCGTGGGTTGTGCTGATACAGCGTGGAGCCCGTGCGGGCGTCACGTACCATCAGCGAGACCGTAGCACCTTGCAGCGCCGGATCGCTCAGCAGTTTATCCAGGGTTGCCGGCGTGGAAGTTTGGGAGACGCTGGCGCAGCCGCCCAGTAAAAAACTCAAACCGACCAGCAGGGTGCCGGTGCGTAACCATTTTCCAAAGTACATCAGTCGCGTTTTCCATAAGCATGCAATGGCGGCAACGCTAACAGCTCGCTATCAATGTGGCGACCGCTTTCCTGTGGGAGCTGGCTTGCCTGCGATGCAGACAACTCGGTGTATCAGGCAAACCCGGTCGATGCCATCGCAGGCAAGCCAGCTCCCACAGATAAATGAATCAGAAGGTCAAGGTGCTGGACACCGACACCTGCCGCGCATCGCCCATGGACACAAACTGCGTATTCACCGAGGACGTGTAGTAGGTACGGTCGAACAGGTTCTTCACATTGAGCTGGAACTTGACCTTCTGCCCCTCAAGCCTGGTGTCATAGCTGGCGAACACATCGGCCACGGTGTAGCTGGGCAGTTCGAAACTGTTGGCCGCGTCCCCTGCCCGCTCGCCGACATAACGCGCCCCGGCGCCGACGCGCAGTTGATCACCGCCCAGGATGCTGCCGAAGTCATACACCGCCGACAACGAGCCGGTGCTTTTTGCCACATTCTGCAGGCGATTGCCTTTGAGCTTGGGGTCTTCGGTGACCTCGGCATCGGTGTAGGCATAGCTGCCGATCAGGCTCCACTTATCCGTCAGCTGGCCGCTGGCATCCAGCTCCAGGCCGCGAGAGCGCACCTTGCCGGCCACGCTGTACTCCGAGGTCAGGCCCTCGCCCACCTGCACCAACACGTTGCGTTTATCGATGGTGAACAGCGCCGCACTGGCAGTGATGCGCCCCGGCAGGTCGAACTTGATACCCAACTCCCAGGCCTTGGATTCTTCCGGCTGCAAACTGCCGTTCAACACGGTTTTATTGGCCAGTGGCGCGATGGTGGAGTTGGGCTTGAACGACTCGGTATAGCTGCCATAAAACGACAGTTCATCGCTATAGCGATACACCAGCCCAGCCCGCGGCACCCACTTCTGGCCATTGCCGTCGGTGTTGGCGGTGAACGGCACGCCTTTGCCGGCGTATTGGTCGTACATCTGGTAACGCGCACCGCCGACCAGAATCCATTGCTCGTTGAGGTGGATGGCATCCTGGAAGAACAACGAATCGCTGCGCAGCAGATCGGTCTGGTTGCTGTCCGGCGCGCTGACTTTGGAACCGGCGACTTCGTTGCCGTACACCGGGTTGTTGTAATCGAAGCTGCCTCGCGGTGCCTGGCGGATCAGGTCGGCGCGGTAGATCTTGCGGTATTCATCGTCCAGGCCAAATACCAGATCGTGCTGCATACCCGCAACATCGACCTTGCCTTCGAGGCTGGCGGTGGCGAAGCGGTCGGTGGTCAGCGCGCCCTGAGTGCCGTCCATGCTGCGGGTCAGGGTGCCGTTGGGGTTGACCTTGACCACGCGCACCTGGCTGGCGTCGTAGGTTTCGCGGTTCCAGCTGTAGCCGAAGTGGGCTTTCCAGTCGTCGTTGAGATCATGATCGACAGTCAAGCGGTACAGATCGGAGCGGCCTTCCATGTTGTTGAAAGGCTCATCCAGACGGCGGGTGGCGGGGATGTTCAACGGATGGTTGGTCTTGGGATCGATGGCGGTGCCCCGGTCGAACGGCGCGAGAAATTCGCGATGTTCATAGGCTAGCACCACTTGGGTGGTGTCGCCGTACCAGGCCAGGGACGGCGCCACCAGAGTCTCGCGGTGGGTGCCGTAGTTGCGCCAGTAGTCTTCGTCTTCATGGTCGACGATCAGGCGATAGGCCAAGCCACTGTCACCGAGGGGGCCGGTGGTATCGAGGTTGCCGCCGCTGCCATTCTTGCCGCTGCCGAAGGTAGAGCCGCGCGCTGTCAGGGAGGTGGACTGCACCCGTTCAGGCTTTTTGCTGACGATATTGACCACACCGCCCGGGTCCTGGATGCCATACAACAGCGATGACGGGCCCTTGAGCACTTCGACACGCTCGGCGGTAGCGTTCAACGCCCGGCCCTGCACCACTGGCATACCGTCCTTCATGATCGAGCCATTACGGTTGTCGCCGAAGCCGCGCAACATCACCGCATCCTGGGTGCTGCCCAGGGTATTGGACTGAGTGATGCCACTGATATTGCCCAGCGCATCATCCAGGTTGCGCGGTTGTTGGTCGCGCAGCACTTGAGCCGGGACTACGTTGACGGTCTGCGGGGCTTCCAGCAGCAACCCCTGGGAGCGCATCACCGAACTGGTCGGCGGCGGTTGGTAGCTGGTGCTGTCCTGAGCGAGGTTGGTGCCGCTGATGGTAGTAGCGCCGAGGTTGACCGCGCCATCGGTAGGCACCGGCTCCAGCGCCAGGGTTCGGGCGTCGATCTGGCGGAAGGTGAAGCCGGACTGGCTCAACAGACGTTGCAGCGCCTGGCTTGCAGTCATCGGCCCGCTGACCGCCGGGGCATTGAGGCCGTAGGGCGCTTCATCGGTGTAGATCACGCTGATACCGGTGATCCGGCTGAACTCGCTCAGCGCCTGAGGCAATGGCTTGGCCGCCAGGGCAAACTTGAATTGAGTGCTTTGCTGCTCCTGCGCCTGGGCAATGCCAAGCGGCAACAACGCCAGCCCCGATACCGCTAATGCCGAGGCTCCCAGCCACTGTTTGATCCAACCGCCCGCCGTCGACTTCATGCTGTGAGAACCCGTGTAAAAAACGCTGTTAATGCGAATTGATCGCAGTTTCAAGCATTACACGGATGGGCCGAGGGTTTACCTCACCTTTTTTATGCAAATAACTTTTTTTAGCCGCCCTCGCGTACTCAGGAGGCGTTGGTGGGGGAGCCACTTGCCGCCAGGCACTCCTTGGCGCTCTTTTTCAACTTCTTGATCAAGCGTTCCTGACGCAACGCTTCGCCTTTGCTCGCGCATTGCTCGGTGTACACCAGCGCCACCGCAGGGCTGGAGAGGAAAAAACGCGCCCCCTTACCGCTCTGGTGCTTGGCAAACCGGCGCAAAGGGTCGTTGCTGATGCCGCAATACAACGAACCATTGGCGGCGCGCACCAGATAGACAAACCAGGGTTTTGGTTCAGGAGTATTCACAAGTTGATTCGGTTAACGCAAGGGAGCGCCCAGTCTATCAACGCCCGCTCTGAAATACCTTCAGGCCTTTATTGGCCTGCGCGCGCACGGCGTTTTTCACCAGCGGCGTCCACCCCAGCAACAGGCCCTTGGCACCCAAGGCCTGGCGCGACCAACGCCACAGGTCAAAATGGTCGTGATGCTCGCAGATCTTGCCGTCGCGAAACACGAACCGCGCCTGGATATCGTTGACCACCGTATTGCCCGTCGCACTGAACAGATACGTCGCCACCCAGTGGGCACTGCCACCCGTGTCATCGCTGCGCACTTGATCGAACACCAGGGAAAAGTCCTTGGCTCGCGTGGTGAGCATGCGCCACATGTCGCCGGCATCCCGACCGCGCAATTCGCCAAATGCCGGGTCGCTGAACAGCACATCGTCGGTGTAGCAGGCCGCCATGGCTTCGGCATCCAGCCGCTGGAAAGCGCTATAGAACTGGGTGATCAGGGCGTTGTGGGCATCACTCATGGGCAGGTTCCGCACAATGAACAGGGGGCTGAACAATAGTCCGCGTTACAGCAGAAAGCTATGGCTTTACCCGTAAGGAATGCGTGATGCCCCACAGCGTTAAAGGTAGACGACGTCGAGCGTAGCGCTACCGTCTATGTAAACTTCCTCGGCAATCGGCAAATCCCTCTTGCCCGTCAGGGTCGTGGCAACGCCCACTTGCGCACTGAATCTGGTCATTGGAAAAGGCGCACTACTGCTGTCGTGGGCGGTACGCATCCAGCCTGGCTGCCACGTCGAACGGTCGGGTGCATTCACCCAGGTATTACCAGTCGGGGACTCGATTAAACCAACAGGGTTATCGTCGGCGGTAGCGTTAGACGTTGACAGTTCGTACCAACCGATTTTCTTCCCGGCGCTGGTCAGGCCCAGACCAAAACGTGAAAGGTCTTGCGGCTGAGTTGGATACGTGGGAATTGCAGTGCCCGGGCGATTATCCGTGCTCTTGACGGCCATCAGCACCGGCGCATCACAGGCCACCTCGAGCTGCAGCGTGGCCTTTGGAAGTACTTTATAGCCAAACTCCGGGAAGTCCTGAATCGAGATTTTGCCATGGTCCACTACCCCATCACCGGACAATGTGGGTGTACAGGCGGAGGGCGTGATCACACCGACGACACTGAGGTCCACACTGGAGGCGGCCATTGCATTGGAAACACCGGCCAGCACAAACGCGGCGGTAATAAGTACACGAGAGGGATGCATATAAGCGCTCACTTGCGGTCGTTCAACTACACAGGACAAAAGGCACCTGCACGTGCGCCATCAACCTGCATGTTCGACTCATCTAATAGACTAGGGATTTGGGGACGGCCATCGCACATATTGCAAAGGCACCGTGGCTACTTTAAAGACCGCCTCTTTCAAACCCCATACAACTAATACGAATTGAAAAAAACACCGGTTAGTTTCAGCCTCGTCATAAAACTGTAACTTTCTAAGGCACCATTCCCGCATCTCGGGCGTAAGCAAACAAGTCAACGTCGGTAGAAATACTCAACCGTTGCATGGCGGTGCTTTTCTGCTTGCTGATAGTTGAAATACTGCGATTGACCTGTGCTGCGATCTGGCTGACGGTCATGCCGCTGGCCAGCATCCGCACCACCTCGCGTTCCTTGCCCGACAACTGCGGCTCTTGGGATTGATCGCCCGTTCCCGCCTCAACCAGTTGCACTCGCAGGCATTCGCTGGCAAAGGTCTGCCCGGCGCACACCGCCTTTATGGCCAGGGGCAACTCCCTGGCCGAAGCGCTTTTGGCGACAACCGCCTTGGCACCATGAGCGAAAGACGCGCGCAAGGTGGCGACGTTGGCGAACATGGTCACCAGAATCACCGGCAACTTCGGATACTGGCGATGCAGCAGCCCCAACAAACCATAACCGTCAGCGTGCTGGCCGCCCGGCATGGCGAAGTCCGTGACGAGCACATCGCACGGGGTGGTGCTCAATACCCCAAGCAACTGATCAGGACCGTCGGCCTCACCCACCACTTTGCACTTGCCATTCGCCTCAATCACGACTTTCTGCCCGACTCGGACAATAGGATGATCGTCAGCAATAATTACTCGAAGCATAGATACCCACGCATGATGGCAACTTGGACCCGCGCAAAATACCTCCGCCAGCGCCCATCAACAACTGCTAACAAAGAGCTGCTTGCAGCCGCGCCCAATATTCAGTAGTGGGTATTTTTTGGACTACAACACAATAGGAAAGTACCTACAACCAAAACTAGGCAGTCAGCAGCACTTACAACCCCGGCGGGTTCTTGCCTCAAATGCTGGACAGGTACTCAAGACAGACACACAAGCGTGTCTGGAACACGTCCAAATCCCTGCTGTGTGCTGCAACTCCATCGGTCTGCACTTGCTTGATCAACTGTGTAGCGGTGATTTCAAGGTCGCAACTCCCCAAAAACACCAGGCTGCCAACCAAGCGATGGAGGCGCTCCGCAGCCAGTGACGCATTCAGTGTCGCACAGGCATGACGCAAGACACGGTGGTCCTCCCATGCTTCGATCAACAGGCTTTCGAGCAGCGAGTCAACAATCAGGTCGCTGCCAAACGTCGCAACCAGCGTGGCACGTGTTGGCCAAACGGCGCACGGCAATGTGTCCTGCCGGTCGGGTTGGCCAGCATCACCGCCTGGCAACCAGCGCACCAACAGGGCTTGCAGTTGTTCCAGGGTCAGCGGTTTGAGCAGCCAGGCATCCATTCCGGCGTCAAGACATCGCTGAGGGCTGTCGTTCTGCAGGTTGGCGGTCAAGGCAATGATCGGTACCCGTTTCAAACCGTGGTCGCGCTCATGCTGGCGAATGGCACGGACCATACTGTAGCCATCCATGAACGGCATCTGGCAATCGCTGATCACCAAGTCAAAGGGCCGGCTGGTGAACGCGACCAGGCCCATGAACCCGTCGGCGACCAGCTCGTGCCCCAGCCCCAGCTTCTGTAACAGCCATCCCAACAACAGGCGGTAGGCGGAGTGATCCTCTACGACCAGGATATTCAACTGTTGCCAATGACGCGGTACGGCAACAGGCGGCTTGAGTGTCTGGCTCGCTCCTGCGGTTGAACCTGAAAGCGAACCCATCAGTACCTCTTCGTGACTATTGATCCGGCGGCAATCCGCCGCACTGGTGCAATAGCCAAAAAGGCCTATTCGGCAGCAACGATCGCCACATCCATTTGAATGTTATCGACCTGAAACAAATAACCTTTTGAGCAATTAAAAGCCGATACAACAACTACGAAAAAATCCACTGGCTCATGGCCGCCGCGCATCAGGCCAATGTCGTATTAGTTGTATTTCCAACGTGCCACCCCCTGGCTAAATTGGGCCCACCCCAAAAGAGGGACGGTTTGCCACTCGGCAGCCGCGAAAAAATCGAGAGCGCCACTCGGCAAACCGCCCGTCCATGTCGGGTCGGACGCTGCCCTGCACGCGCCTCCATCTGCCAGCCTGCAATGGAAAAAATTGAAATGAAGATCCGTATATCTCTGCTGAGCAGCGCCCTGCTGCTGGCAATGACTTCGTCTGCGTTCGCTGCCAGCAGCGTGGACCTGACCGTCAAAGGGGTGATCACCCCCAGCGCCTGCACCCCCAACCTGCCAGGCGACATTGATTACGGAAAAATCGCAGCGAAGGATCTGAGCCCCGACAGCCATACCTGGCTTGAGCATCGGACACTGAAACTGAGCGTCAACTGCGATGCGGCGACGCTGTTCGCCATCCGCACCGTCGACAATCGGGCCGGCTCGTCAACCATCGGCACCTTTGGCCTGGGCTTGACCGACGAAAACGAAAAGCTCGGTGGGTTTGAGCTGTCGCTGCTCAGTCATACCTCTGAGACGCCCTCCACAGCATTGATCCAGTACCCCTGGAGCCCGACATGGACTGTGCTTTACCCGGATGACGGGGTCACCCCCAACACATTGGTAGGTTTTGGCGGTCGCAGTGATAGCGGTTGGGCCCCGCAACCACTTCAGGACGTGGTCATGGACATCTCCGTACGTGGCGCCATTGCACCTACCAATACCCTGACACTGGACAGCGAGGTGGCAATGGACGGTTCCGCGACCTTCGAAGTCAACTATCTGTAAGGGGGCTTCTTCGATGAAGCTCTGCCTAGCCCTACTCGGCAGCGTCCTGTCGCTGGCGGCGAGCGCCCGCCTATTGGCCGCCAGCGCTGTGGATAAGCGTCCAGGCCCGGGCACTGCAGAACGCTTGTATCTGTAACTCCCTCTAGAAGATTCAAACCACCCCCAGGAGATCCATTCGACCATGAAGGTACTCACGTTCAGCCTGACAGGCGTGTTGCTGCTCTGCCCGCCAGCATTCGCCAACAGCAACACCGAGTTGCTGGTCCAAGGCGTCATCACCCCCAGCGCGTGCGCCCCGGTGGTCTCCGGCGGTGGCATTGTCGACTTCGGCAAGGTGTCGGTCAAAGACCTCAATACCCACACCTATACCGATTTGCCCAGGGAAACCATGCTCTTGAGCGTGCGTTGCGACGGGCCGACTTTTTTTACCCTCAACACCATCGATAACCGCCCGGGTACGGCTGCCAGCCACTTCAGCTGGCACGGCCTGGGCACCACGGCCAACGATGAAAAAGTCGGCGACGCCGGGCTTGGCCTCTATAACCCGGTGGCCGACAACGTATCGGTGCGCACCATCACTTCAAGGGATGGCGGCACGACCTGGATGCCCTCCGTGATGCTCAGTCACACCTTGCTGACGGCGGTCGCCAACAGCGACGACGTGACCCCCATTGCGATCCAGGAACTGGACGCCGAGATACGCCTGATTACTCACATTGCACCCGCCAACGACCTGACGCTTACCGACGAAGTCCCCATCGACGGTCACGCCACTGTGCAAGTCAATTACCTCTAAGGAGCCCGCACCATGAAAACCCGCTTGACCACCCTGGCCGCCAGCCTGTTGCTGCTCAACTCGGCCGCCACCTTCGCCGCGTCCACCGTTGACCTGACCGTCAAAGGCCTGATCGTGCCCAGTGCCTGTACACCGAGCCTGTCCGGTGGTGGCGTGATCGACCACGGCAAGATTTCCGCCAAGGACCTGAACCCGGACAAAAATACGGTCATCGGCAACAACACACTGAGCATGGCGGTCAATTGCGACGCGCCGATCCAGTTTGCTCTGCACTCGATCGATAACCGCGCAGCGTCCGGCAGCTCGATACGTTACGGTCTTGGATTTATCAATGAGACCCAGGTGCTTGGCGGGTACATCCTGACGTTCGCCAACCCGGTTGCCGAAGGTGGCGTCGTGGTGCAGCCGATTGCGTCGGGCGACCAAGGTAATACCTGGTACAGGGAAAAGTTCTGGGACCCAGGCCTGTACATGTCAGTCGCCGCGATGGATGACGACACCCAGCCACTGGCGGTCAAGGACCTGAGCCTCGACTTGGAAGTGCAAACCATCATTAATCGCGCCGATGGCCTGGACCTGAGCAATGAGGTCACCATCGACGGCTCCGCCACCCTTGAAGTGAAGTACCTTTAACCCATGGCGGCCCATCCCTTGAACATTGACAGGCATGGGCTGCGCCTGCCGATGCCTGTGTTGGCTGCACCCGCCCGTCTCTGTGCCGCCGTACTGTGCCTGCTCATCGCGTTCCAGGCACACGCGGGCTCGTTCGTCGACCTCACGGTAACCGGCCGGGTCACACCGGACGCCTGTCATATCGAGCTGACGGACGAGGGCATTGTCGATCACGGCAAGATCCCGTCCCACAGCCTCAACGTCGACGAGTTCACCGTGCTGCCCAGCCAGATGCTTGATCTGCACGTGCTGTGCGCCCGGCCCATGCTGTTTGCACTGGTGGGCATCGACAATCGTGCCGAGTCGTCACTGGCGCCCGACTACTTCTATGGGCTGGGAAGAAACATACACGCCCCTGAGGAGCGTCTCGGTTCCGTAGCGTTGTCCTATCGCGACGCCCTGGGCGACTCACAGCCGTTGCAGGTACTGGCCTCCATCAACAGCGGCGAGACCTGGTCACAAGACCCCAATGCCTATCCACGCTCCTACATGGCCTTCGCGCCGCCCGGTGACCGTCAGCCCGAGTTCATCAGCCAGTTGCTGGTCAGGCTGCAGGTGGACACGGCCATCAACTTTTCGCAGTACCTGACACTGGACCAGGAAGTCCCTCTGGACGGCTCCATCGTCCTGGATTTGCGCTACCTCTGACCCAACTATCGCCTAATGGAAAACCGTCATGACCATGACACGCTCAAACACCGCCGTCGGCGCCCTGGCCCTGCTACTGGTGCTGGGTAATCCAGTAAAAGCCGATGGCATGGTACCCGACACCTCCGTGGTGATCGTGCACGAAGCCGAGGGCGAAGCCGCCGTGTCGGTGACCAACACCGACAGCCAGCTCGCGCTGCTGCATGTGACCTTGCTGGATATTCCAGAAGACACCGAGCCGCTGCTGGTGGTGACACCGCCGTTGTCACGGGTTGAGGCGTCCAAATCCCAGCTGGTGCGGTTCATCCTGCAGAACCAGCAGCCGCTGCTCACTCAGCGACTCAAACGCGCCGTGTTCGAAGGCATGCCGCAAGGTCGCGCCGCCACTGCCGCCGGGCATGCCCGCGTGGGCGTGACTGTGCGCCAGAACCTGCCGGTAATCGTGCACCCCAAGGGCCTGGCGCCGAACCGCACACCGTGGACCGACCTGACCTGGACCCTGCGCGACGGCCAGTTGCAGGTGCGCAATGACACGCCTTATGTGGTGCGCCTGGCGCAGGAGCTGCTGCTGTTGCCAGGTAACGGCAAAGCCATGCTGCCGCGCACCTACGTGCTGCCGGGCGAAGCCATCAGCGTACCGGCCAGCGGTGGTCAGGCCAGCACAGTCAGGCTGCAGCCGGCCACGGTGTATGGCTTTGCGGTCAAGGCCTACGACGCACCGATCACCCTCTGACGGAAAACCACAGGCGTCGCACCATCGACCGACGCCTGGATAACGAAGTGACGGCATATCGACCGTCACCAGAACGCCGGGCGCACACGGCCTGAGTGTTCACTACAAGAGTACCTTGCGTGATAACAGTATTGAGTTACCGTGACGGCGAAGCCGTGCCCGCCATCCTTGCCCGACCGCCGTTGCCGTTGGCGCTGCTGCTGTGCGCAGTGCTGTCGACCAAGGCCTGGGCCGATGATTCGAGCCCGGCCGGCTTCGACACCCAGACCTTGCATCAACGTGGCATTGACCCACAGCTGGCCAGCCTGTTGCTGGCCGCACCGCGCTTCGCCGCCGGGCGACATACCGTCCACCTGCGGGTCAACGGCGAGCGACGCGGCCGGCATGATGTCAGTTTTGATCAGCAGGGCAACCTGTGCTTTGACCGGGCCTTGCTGGACGCCGCCAACCTGCAGTTGCCCAGTGAAACCGAAGGTTGCCAGGACTTCCTTGGGCAATATCCGCAAAGCCTGGTGGAGCCGGATCCGGCGACACTGACGGTATCCCTGGTGGTGCCCACCGAAGCGCTGCGCCCGGTGCGGCAGGATATTTCCGGCTACGAAACCGGCGGATTTGCCGGGCTACTCAATTACGACCTCAGCGGCTTCTACAACCGCTTCGGCGATGACGCCAGCCGGTTCGGCTCGGCCAATACCGAGGTGGGTTTCAATGCCGGCGACTGGATCGTGCGCAGTCGCCAGGTGCAGACCTGGCAGGATGGCCTGTCACGCAGCACCCACTTGGAAGCCTATGCTCAACGCACCTTCGCCAGCCATCAGGCAGTGCTTCAGGCCGGGCAGATCAATCTGTATAACCCGGTGCTGTCCGGCGCACAGATCACCGGGGTGCAAGTGCTCACCGAACACGCCCTTCAGGAGCAGGGCCAGGGTGCGCTGATCCAAGGTATCGCCAACAGTCCCGCACAGGTCGAAGTGCGGCAGAACGGTGCGTTGATTCACTCCACCGTGGTGCCTGCCGGCCCCTTTGCCCTGACCGATGTGCGCCGGTTGAACACGCGCTCGGATGTGGAGGTCACGGTCAAGGAAAGTGTCGGCGGTGAGCGACGCTTCACTGTGCCGGCGGCCATGCTGGGTCTCGGGTTGCCAGCGCCGGGTTACTCCGTGGCGGCGGGCCGGGTACGTAATGTCGGCGACGCCAAAGGGGATGATCCATGGGTGGTCAGTGCCGGCTGGACAGGCGCCCTGCATCCTCAAGTGACCCTGGGCAGCGGCGTGCTGGCGGCCAGCGAATACCGCTCGGTGGGCGCCAGCCTGGGCTGGATGCCCTGGCTGGACAGTCAGGTCCAACTGTCCACGCAAGTGTCCAACACCCAGGCGCGTGAAAAAGTCTCCGGTGTGCAAACCGATCTTTCCTGGTCCCAGCGCCTCAACGAACAGTGGTCATTCAGCGCCGCCAATTCCTGGCGCAGCCCCGGCTACCGCGAACTCGAAGAGAGCACCTACGAGCGCGACGACCGCAATCGCGCTTCACGCTACCGCGACCAGCAAAGCCTCAACCTGGGGTGGTCGCACCCAATACTGGGTGCATTCAGCGCCGGGGTTTCGCGCTCATCCAACTTCGCCGGCGACAGCAGCAGCCGCGCATTGGCATCCTGGGGCACCAGTATTGGCGCGGTGTCTTTGTCAGCCAGCGCCGAATGGCAAATGGGCGGCAGCCAGCAACAAGATAACGCGGTTTACCTCAACATCAGTGTGCCGCTGGGCGAGAGCCGCCGACTGCGCAGTTGGGTACGCAACTCCGGCGGCGAAAACCGCACCGGCATGGGCGTGACCGAACAGATCGACGACCAGCTCAGCTACCGGGTCAGCGCCGAACATGACAGCAGCGATCATCAGGTGGAAACCACCGTCGGCGTCTCGGCGTTGCCACGCTACAGCCAGCTCGACTTCAGCTACAGCCGCTCCGATGCCGAGCGCTCCAGTTATCAAGGGGGGGCCCGCGGCGCAGTGGTGATGCACGGTGGCGGCGTGACCCTTTCCCCCTACCCGGTGCGCGACACCTTTGCCCTGGTGTCCGTCGGCGACATGAGCGGCATCAAGCTCAGTACCCCCAGCGGGCCGGTCTGGACCGATTGGCAAGGCCAGGCCGTGGTGCCGCAAGTGGCCGCGTACGGGCGCAGCCCGGTGGAAGTCCAGACCCGCTCGCTGCCGCGCAATGCCGATATCAACAACGGCCTGGCAATGATCTCGGCCGGACGCGGCGCGGTGGACAGGGTCGAGTTCGGCGTCGGTTTGACCCGCCGTGTGTTGCTCACCGTCAGTCACGACGACGGCTCGCCGCTGCCTGCGGGCGCCTCCGTCAGCAGTGCCAGTGGTGAGTTTGTGACCTTGGTGCAGGACGGCAGCCAGGTCTTTCTGCCCAACGTACTGGATCAAACGACGCTGTGGATAACCACACCCCAGGGAGGCCGTTGCCAGTTGCACTACCAACTGGCAGCCAAAGCCGACCCGTCGGTGTACTTCGAATCGGCTCCCGCACGTTGCCGCGTACCTTGAGGATTTCTGTCATGCCCCTTTCAACCTGTATGCGCTCACTCTGTATGTGGCTACTGCTCGGCATCGCCGGCACGGCCCAAGCCTTGGAAGAATGCCAACTGAACGTCAGCGAAGCTCAGGTTGATTTCGGTCTGATGAACCGTATTGCGCAACACGACGGCGCGCCGGAACGCTTGCTCGGTGAGCGCCGCCTGAGCGTGAACGTCAACTGCCCCCAGGCCGAAGACCTCAGCCTCTTCTATCGTGCGCTGGCTGCCACCCCGCAGCGCCTGCAATTTACCGAACACGGCAGCTATGCCATCGAGGTCGGCAATGCCGTGCTCGACGGTCGCGCCGTTGAATTGGGCTTGCTGACCGCTGCCGGCCAGCCCCCCGTGATGAGTGCAACGGTACTGGAGTGGCGCCCCGGGCACGGCATCGCACCGATTGAACAAGGTGCCGTGCTCATGGGCAAAACCCTTTCGTTGCAACTGACGCTACGCGCCTGGGCCGGTGTGGCGGCAATACAAGCCAGAGACGCAACTACCTGGGAAGTCTCTGGAATGCTGTACGGCGCAAGCCACGGCCGCTACCGGGAACTGACGCTGCGCGCGCACTTTGCGCCCGTTGCTTGCCTGCCGACACTGTCGGACCACGGCGTGGTCGACTATGGCACGTTGTACGCCAAGGACCTCAGCGCCACCAACGAAACACCCCTGCCCACTCGTACGCTGCGCCTGAACGTGAGCTGCGACGCGCCGATCCGCTTTGGCCTGCGCATGAAAGACAACCGCGACGGTTCGGCCACCGGCGGCACTGATGAAACGGCCTATGGACTGGACTTGGACGCCAGCCGTAACAAAATCGGGCGTTTTTATTTGACCATCGACCCGGGGGAATTCAGCGCCGATAGCTTTCCCACCTTGTACCGCACCGACTCCACCAGCAATGGCGTGGCGTGGAGCAGTTCCACCGCCCGGCAGATCCCCATGGCGGCCAACAGCCTGCTGGGTTTTACCGACAAGACAGGTGTCACCACCGGGCCGGTGTCCATGCAGACACTGACCGGCACGATGCGCATCAAGACGTATCTGGCGCCCATGCAAAGCCTGGATCTGCGTGATGTCGTGCGCATCAATGGGTCCGGCACTCTCGAAATTGTCTACTTGTAGGAGTTCGCATCATGAAAAGACACCTTCTTTGCAGCCTGCTTTTATGCGGCAGCGCCCAGGCACTGGCGGCCTCCACGGTTGACCTGAGCGTCCAGGGCCTGATCATTCCCGCCGCCTGCTTGCCACAACTCTCCAGCGGCGGCCTGATCGACTACGGCAAGATTGCCCAACAAGATCTGAACCTGGAGACCGCCACGCGCCTGCCTGTCAAGAACCTGCACATCGGCATTGCCTGCAACGGCCCCGTGCGCTATGCCTTGCGCATGGCTGACAACCGCGACGGCTCGGCCATGGTCAACAGCGAGATTTACTACGGGTTGGGGTTCGATAACAGCGGTAACCGCCTGGGAGTCTACTCCATGACCTTCGACCCTCGGCAGACGCAGGCCAGCAACACCGCACAGATCTACGGCACTGAATCCACCACCGGTGGCCTGGCGTGGCGAACCTCCAACCTCAACCCCATCGACATCGGCTCCAGGAGCTACCTGGGCTTCACGGACGTCGAGGGCAGCGTCAGCGGGCCCACGGCGATCGGTATCCTGGGAGGCATGGTGACGGTGCAGACCGTGATCAATGCGCGCAAGAATCTGGACTTGAGCGTAGAAACACCGCTCGATGGCTCGGCCACGCTGGAAGTGGTGTATCTCTAGACTTTCTCGCTGGTGACTTGCACATAGCGCGCACGGCCGGCGCCGAGGCCCGCGACGATGGCGCCCAGGCCGATCACGGCGAAGATCCAGCCGATAGCCGTCCAGCCGCCGGTCCAGTCATGTACCAGGCCGACCGCGAAAGGGCCGAGGGAGGCCAGGGTGTAGCCAATGCCTTGGGCCATGCTCGACAGGTTGGCCGCCACATGGGAATCGCGTGAACGCAACACGATCAGGGTCAGCGCCAGGCTGAACGTCCCGCCCTGCCCCAGGCCCAGCACAATCGCCCAACCCCACAGGCCATCCAGCGGCGCGTACAGGCACCCGAACAAGCCGCCGAGCGTCAACAGCATCACCACCACGATCGCCAGACGCTGGTCCTTGCCCCGCGTCGCCAGCCACGGCGCGGCCAGGGAGCTGAGCAATTGCACGATAATCGAGCCCGACAGCGCCAACCCGGCTTCGGTCGCGCTCAGGCCGCGGCCGATCAGGATCGACGGCAACCAGCCGAACACGATGTAGGCCAGTGACGACTGCAGGCCCATGTACAGGGTGACCTGCCAGGCCAGCGGATCGCGCAATAAACCCTTCACACGATAGGCCACACGATGGGCTCCGTGCTTCTGCCCAACCTGGGGCAACCAGACCAGGGCCGCCACCAGGGCCGGCAGGATCCAGAAGCCCAGGCCGATCTTCCAACTGTCGCCAAAGGCGTGGCTCAGTGGCACCGAGGCACCGGCCGCCATGGCGGCGCCCAAGCACAACGCCATGGTGTAGACACCGGTCATGGCGCCGGCCTGGCTGGCGAAATCGCGCTTGACGATACCCGGCAGCAACACGCCGATGATGCCAATGCTGGCACCTGCAACCAGGCTACCGAGGAACAACCCCACCTCACCGAACGAACTGCGCAGGATGATCCCCGCGGCCAGGGTCAGCAGGATGCCGAGCACCACGCGCTCGGCGCCGAAACGCCGGGCCAGCATCGGCGCGGTAGGTGCAAACAGGCCCAGGCACAGCACCGGCAAGGTGGTTAGTAAACCGGCCTTGGCGGCGGACAGGCCTAAACTGCTCGAAACCTCTGCCAGCAACGGCGACAGGCTCGACAAGGCCGGGCGCAGGTTCAAGGCCACCAACACCAGGCCCAGCAACAGCAGCCATGGCCGAACCACGCTCGGCTGCGCCTGCTGCACGCTGTCGTCGTCAGCTTCGGCGTCGATCAACAGTTCTTCGAGTTCGGTCTTGCGTGGGGCTTCAGGGTTCATTGATCAACTGCCGGCAGAGGGATTTGGCGCGGTCCGGGTCTTGTTGTTCCACCGCATCGAGTAGCGCTCCATGCAGGTCGAACACCGCCTGGCGTCGCGGTGAGCGGTTCAGGGTCTGGCGCAGCTGCGCGCCGACAATGGCGGAGAAGTAGTGGTACAGCTCGCTCAAGGCCGGGTTGTGCGCCGCATCCACCAAGTGCTGGTGGAAGATCAGGTCGGCACTGATATAGGCCTCCAGGTCACCGTGATAACGCTCGGCGCTGAGGTCGAGCGCCTTGCGCAACGCCGTAAGGTCCGCTTCGGTACGACGCAACGCAGCCAGGCCGATGGCCTCCACTTCCAGAATCTGACGCGTCTCCTGCGCCTGCTCCAGCGTGCAATGAGACAGCGCCCGCATTGTGCCCAGCGGGTCGGTCATCGAGCGCAGGTAACTACCATCGCCCTGGCGAATGTCGATCAAGCCAGAGAAGGCCAATACCCGCATGGCCTCGCGCACGGTGTTACGGCTGATCCCCAGCTCGGCAGACAACTCGGGCTCGGTGGGCAGGCGCTCGCCGATGGCCCATACGCCTTGGGAGATGCGCAGGCGCAGTTGCTCCAGGGCCTGGTCGACCAGGGAGCGTTTGATCAGCGGGGCGATGTCTGTCATGGGTTTAGCGCTTTCGTCCAATCATAGGATGAATTTCCCTACAGGCTATTCGGAGTTGCCTACAAAGGCAACGCACTAGGGTTCTTAGGCAGGAAAAGGAGCAGTATTTTCGATTGGTAAAATTACCCTTAGAGGGTAATTATTGGACTCAGGTGTCTTATGGAAAAGTACACACCTCATTACGATTTGGCCCTGATCAAGGCGGATGTCAGGCGGCTTGGAAAACAAGCTTTTACCAAAACAGCACGCAACTGCGGGGAAAAGCTCGATCTGAGCAACACGCAAATGCAGGAGGTTGTTTACAAGCTAACGGGCAAGATGCTGTTTAAATCCATGACAAGTTATGGCGACCATTGCGTCTGGCAAGACGTTTATCACATTCACTCACATGGCCTGGAGATCTACATCAAGGTGAGGTACCGCACGGACGGTAAACCTCCGGTGATCTCCTTCAAGGAGAGTAACCTATGAAAACAGAACAGTGCTTCAGCTGCGGCCAGCATGACGGAATGCGACATTTTTCGGGTCGCAGCGAAACATCGGAAGTCAAAGGCTTGCACCGCCGAATCGACAACCTTTCAGGCTGGGAGTGCCAAAGTTGTGGTGAGGTGATCTTTGACCCTGAAGACGCGGACCGCTATTCAGATCACTGTGATGAGATGGTCTACAGCTTCAGACGAATGATCGGTAACGAGATAAAGCGCATTCGTCGCAAATTGCATCTTTCACAAAAGGACACTGTGCAACTGCTTTCCGGCGGCGGACATAACGCACTTTCACGTTACGAACGCGGTGAGCTGCTGGCGCCAAAATCCCTCGTCGTGCTTATGCGCTTGCTTGATCGCCACCCGCATCTGCTCGTTGATGCAAAAACCTTGAGTGAGGGTGCTGATATGCGTAACACCACGCATACAACCCACAAAGAACACGAGATCGCGACGACGCCCTGACTGAGGGCAAAAAACAAACCCGGCACCAGGCCGGGTTTATTTTTAACACTCCATCAATGCAGTATCTGGCTCAAGAACAACCGGGTCCGCTCATTCTGCGGGTTATCAAAGAAGTCATTCGGTGCCGCCTGTTCCACGATCTCGCCCTTGTCCATGAAGATCACGCGGTTGGCCACGGTGCGGGCAAAGCCCATTTCGTGGGTCACGCACAACATGGTCATGCCGTCTTCAGCCAGGCCGATCATGGTGTCCAGCACCTCTTTCACCATCTCAGGATCCAGCGCCGACGTCGGCTCATCGAACAACATGATTTTGGGCTTCATGCACAGCGCGCGGGCAATCGCCACGCGCTGTTGCTGGCCACCCGAAAGCTGCCCGGGAAACTTGTGGGCCTGCTCCGGAATGCGCACACGCTCCAGGTAGTGCATGGCGATTTCCTCGGCCTTGCGCTTGGGCATCTTGCGCACCCACATCGGCGCCAGCGTGCAGTTTTGCAGGATGGTCAAATGCGGGAACAGGTTGAAGTGCTGGAACACCATGCCGACTTCACGGCGGATCGCTTCGATCTGCTTGAGGTCGTTGGTCAGCTCCACGCCATCGACCACAATGCGGCCCTGCTGGTGCTCTTCCAGGCGGTTAAGGCAGCGGATGGTGGTGGACTTGCCCGACCCCGAAGGGCCGCACAGCACAATACGCTCGCCCTGCTTGACGTTGAGGTTGATGTCTTTCAACACATGGAACTGGCCGTACCATTTGTTGACGCCCTGCATCTGGATAATGCCTTCAGGGCTCACAGGCTGTTTGATTGCTTCGCTCATCAAAAAACTCCTAACGCTTGTGGCCAGTGTCGAGCTTGCGTTCCAGATGCATGGAATAGCGCGACATACCAAAACAGAAAATCCAGAACACCAGGGCGGCGAACACGTAGCCTTCAGTGGCCATGCCCAGCCATTTGGGGTCGGCGGCGGCTTGCTTGACGCTGTTGAGCAGGTCGAACAGGCCGATGATGATCACAAGGCTGGTGTCCTTGAACAGGGCGATGAAGGTGTTGACGATCCCTGGGATCACCATCTTCAAGGCCTGCGGCAAGATCACCAGGCCCATGCTGCGCCAGTAGCCCAGACCCATCGCCGCAGCGGCTTCGTATTGGCCCTTGGGAATCGCCTGCAAACCACCGCGCACCACTTCGGCCACATAGGCCGACTGGAACAGGATCACACCGATCAGCGCCCGCAGCAGCTTGTCGAAGTTCATGCCTTCAGGCAGGAACAGCGGCAGCATCACCGACGACATGAACAGCACGGTGATCAACGGCACGCCGCGCCAGAACTCGATGAAGGTCACGCAGACCACCCGAATGGCGGGCATGTTCGAACGCCGTCCCAGCGCCAGCACAATGCCCAGCGGCAAGGCGCCCGCGATGCCCACGGTGGCGATCACCAGGGTCAGCATCAGGCCACCCCATTGGCTGGTCGCCACATTACTCAGGCCGAACACGCCGCCGTGCAGCAAGCAGTAGGCGATGATCGGGTACAGCACCAGAAAGCCCAGGCCGTAAATCGCCTTGCGTGGGAAACGCGAGATAAACAACGGCGCCACGCCTACGATGGCCAGCCACACCGTCATGTCCACGCGCCAGCGCAGGTCGACGGGGTAGTAGCCATACATGAACTGCCCGAAGCGCTGTTGGATAAACACCCAGCAGGCGCCCTCCTTGGTGCAGTCGGCGCGGGTGGTGCCCACCCAGTTGGCATCGAGGATGGCCCAGTGCAGGATCGGTGGCACCACCAGGTACACCAGGTAGATCGCCAGCAAGGTCAGCAGTGTATTGAGCCAGCTCGAGAACAAGTTGGCGCGCATCCAGGCCACCGGCCCGAAGACTTTGCTCGGCGGTGGCATGTCAGGTTTGAACGTATGCGTAGTCATGGGTGTGTCCTCACCGCTCGATCAGCGCAATGCGCTTGTTGTACCAGTTCATCAGCAGGGAAATGCTGATGCTGATCGCCAGGTACACGCTCATGGTGATGGCAATGACTTCAATGGCCTGGCCGGTCTGGTTGAGCACCGTGCCGGCAAACAGCGAAACCATTTCCGGATAACCGATACCGGCGGCCAACGACGAGTTTTTCGCCAGGTTCAGGTATTGGCTGGTCAGCGGCGGAATGATCACGCGCAGCGCTTGCGGGATGATGACCTTGCGCAGCGTCGGCCCCGGGCGCAGGCCTAGTGAACGTGCCGCTTCGGTCTGGCCATGGCTGACGGACTTGATGCCCGAGCGCACGATCTCCGCAATAAACGCCGCCGTGTACACAGTCAACGCCAGGGTCAACGCCAACAACTCTGGGATCAGCACCCAGCCACCGACGAAGTTGAAGCCCGCAAGCTTGGGCATTTCCCAATGCAGCGGCGTGCCGAAGATCAACACGCACAACGTCGGGATTACCACCAGCAGCGCCAGGCCCGCCCAGAATTTATGGAAGGGAACCCCCGTCGCCTCAAAGCGCTTGTTGGCCCAGCGGGTCATCAGCACGATGGCAACGATGGCGACCATCAGGCTGGCGACAAACGGCCAGAACCCGTCGGAGGCCAGCGCTGCCGGCATGTTCAGGCCACGGCTGCTGACAAAGAAGGTGTCACCGAAGTTATGGCTGTTGCGCGGCCCTGGCATGGTCAGGAACACCGCGAAGTACCAGAACAGGATCTGCAACAGCGGCGGAATATTGCGGAACACCTCCACGTACACCGTCGCCAGCTTGTTGATCATCCAGTTGGGCGACAAGCGCGCCACGCCGATGATGAAGCCGAGCAGGGTTGCCAGCACCACACCGATGACGGTCACCAGCAAAGTGTTGAGCAGGCCGATGACAAACACCCGGGCATAGCTGTCCGATTCGGTGTAGTCGATCAAGTGCTGCGCGATGCCGAAGCCGGCACTGCGCTCGAGAAAGTCGAAACCCGAGGTGATGCCCCGGTGTTGCAGGTTGGTCTGGGTGTTATGGAACAGGTACCAGCCCAGCGAGACCACCGCCACGATCGTGATGATCTGGAACAGCCACGCACGCACTTTGGGGTCGCTGAAGCTGAGCTTCTGCTTGGGTGCGCCGATTTTATTTTGCATGAAGTGCCCCGAAAATAATGGAACAGAACATCACCCGGCAGTTGGCCTACCGGGTGACAGAACCATCAGCGATCAGCGCACAGGGGGTGCGTATTGAATGCCGCCGTTGTTCCACAGGGCGTTCAGGCCACGGTCGATTTCCAGCGGCGTGCTCTTGCCCAGGTTGCGCTCGAACATCTCGCCGTAGTTACCCACTTGCTTGACGATCTGTACCACCCAGTCCTTCTTCACTTTCAGGTCTTTGCCGTATTCGCCGTCGGCACCGAGCAGACGCGCAACGTCCGGGTTCTTGGTGGCCTTGGCTTCAGCCTCGACGTTCTTGGAGGTCACACCGGCCTCTTCCGCGTTGAGCATGGCGTAGCCCACCCAGCGCACGATGGCCAGCCACTCGTCATCGCCGTTACGCACGACCGGGCCCAGGGGCTCCTTGGAAATGGTTTCCGGCAGCACCACGTAGTCTTTCGGCGAGGCCAGCTTGCTGCGCTGGGCGAACAGCTGGGACTTGTCGGAAGTCAGTACGTCGCAACGCCCGGATTCCAGCGACTTGGCGCTTTCATCGGAGGTGTCGAAGGTGATCGGGGTGTATTTGAGGTTGTTGGCGCGGAAATAGTCGGAAACGTTCAGCTCGGTGGTGGTACCGGCCTGGATGCAGATGGTTGCACCATCCAGTTCCTTGGCACTTTTCACGCCCAGCTTGTTGTTCACCAGAAAGCCGATGCCGTCGTAGTAGGTAATGAAGCCCGGGAATTTCAGGCCCATGCCCGCGTCGCGCGAGCTGGTCATGGTGGTGTTGCGCGACAGGATGTCGACTTCGCCGGATTGAAGCGCGGTGAAACGCTCCTTGGCGTTCAACTGGCTGAACTTGACCTTGGTGGCATCGCCAAATACGGCAGCCGCCACCGCGCGGCAATAGTCAGCGTCGATCCCGAGGATCTTGCCGCTGGCATCCGGCACCGAGAAACCCGGCAGGCCGTCACTCACACCGCACTGCACAAAGCCTTTCTTCTGCACGGCGTCCAGGGTGGCGCCCGCGTGGGCAAAACCACTGACACCCAGTACAGCCGCCGCAGAGACGATGGCCAGGGTGGATTTCAATACCTTCATTACAAACCTCCAATTGCTCTTGTTGTGTCGGAGCTCCAACCTCAGCGCACCCTTATGAGGCGATATCGACCCGTGTTGGTTTTTTTTGGGGCCAAGCAGCATGAGGTTTTTGCGGTAATTCCAGTTGCTTTCCCACAGGCGGCAGTCACTGATAGTGTTACCGTCCTAGGAGAGTTCTGACATCGAGCTACACATAGCAAGGCGCGTACCAGAGTCTTGGTCGAGTGGCTGCAACTGCGGTTACATGGCAAAAGATTCAGCCTTGCGACATTCTCTTAACAGATCAACCTGTTGCGCACCGTTCCGACGCACCTCATCGGAGCGCCCGCACATCTATGGAGCAGACATGACCGAACCCTTGATTCTTCAGCCCGCCAAGCCCGCAGACGCCTGCGTTATCTGGTTGCATGGCCTGGGCGCCGATCGCTACGACTTCTTGCCGGTGGCCGAAGCCCTGCAGGAAACCCTGCTGACCACCCGCTTCGTTTTGCCCCAGGCACCTACGCGTCCGGTGACCATTAATGGTGGCTACGAGATGCCTAGCTGGTACGACATCAAGGCCATGAGCCCGGCCCGTTCGATCAGCCTGGAAGAACTGGAAGCGTCGGCAAAAATGGTCACCGACCTGATCGAGGCGCAACAGAGAACCGGAATAGACACCTCGCGAATTTTCCTCGCCGGTTTTTCTCAAGGTGGCGCGGTGGTCTTCCACACCGCGTTTAAGAAATGGGAGGGCCCCTTGGGCGGTGTGATCGCCCTCTCCACCTATGCGCCCACCTTCGATAATGAGCTGGAATTATCCGCCAGCCAGCAACGCATCCCCACGCTGTGCCTGCACGGCCAGTACGACGAAGTGGTACAAAACGCCATGGGCCGCAGCGCCTACGAGCATTTGAAGGGCCGTGGTGTCACCGTGACATGGCAGGAATACCCAATGGGCCACGAAGTGTTACCCCAAGAGATACACGATATTGGCACCTGGCTGACTGAACGCCTGCGCTGAACCCCGTGTTTATGTAGCCGTATGACAGACGCACTACGCCGCGCTCGATTCTTGCATTACACTGGCCGGCGTACATTCCTTAACCAATTAATGAGATGACCGTGCTCAAAGCACTCAAGAAGATGTTCGGCAAAAGCGAGGCTGAGCCGCTCGCGCCTGTTCCCAGTGCTCCTGCCCCCAAGCCCGGCAACCGCAATGACGGTCAACAGCCCGGCCGGAACGCACCCGCCGCCTCACCGAGCAAAACCACGGTGACGCCGCCCGAACAGGTAAAGCCTGCCGAGCCCGCCCCGACGCCTGTGGCCAAGCCCCGTCGCGAACGTGCGCCCAAGCCGCCCGTGACCCCCTGGAAACTCGAAGACTTCGTCGTCGAACCCCAGGAAGGCAAGACCCGCTTCCACGATTTCAAACTGGCCCCGGAACTGATGCACGCCATCCAGGACCTGGGTTTCCCGTACTGCACGCCCATCCAGGCGCAAGTGCTGGGCTTCACCCTCGCGGGCAAAGACGCCATCGGCCGCGCCCAGACCGGCACCGGCAAGACCGCCGCGTTCCTGATCTCGATCATCACCCAATTGCTGCAAACGCCGCCGCCCAAAGAGCGCTACATGGGTGAACCGCGTGCGCTGATCATCGCCCCGACCCGGGAGCTGGTGGTGCAGATCGCCAAGGACGCCGCCGACCTGACCAAGTACACCGGCCTCAACGTCATGACGTTCGTGGGCGGCATGGACTTCGACAAGCAGCTCAAGCACCTTGAAGCCCGTCACTGCGACATCCTCGTCGCCACCCCGGGCCGCCTGCTCGACTTCAACCAGCGTGGCGACGTACACCTGGACATGGTCGAAGTGATGGTGCTGGACGAAGCCGACCGCATGCTCGACATGGGCTTTATCCCGCAAGTACGCCAGATCATCCGTCAGACCCCGCCCAAAACCGAGCGTCAGACTTTGCTGTTCTCCGCGACCTTCACCGAAGACGTGATGAACCTCGCCAAGCAGTGGACCACCGACCCGTCTATCGTCGAGATCGAAGCACTCAACGTCGCCAGCGAAAACGTCGAGCAACATATCTACGCCGTCGCCGGTGCTGACAAGTACAAGCTGCTCTACAACCTGGTCAACGACAACGGTTGGGAACGCGTGATGGTCTTCGCCAACCGCAAGGACGAAGTGCGCCGCATTGAAGAGCGCCTGGTGCGCGACGGCGTCAACGCTGCGCAACTGTCGGGTGATGTGCCGCAGCACAAGCGCATCAAGACCCTGGAAGGCTTCCGTGAAGGCAAGATCCGCGTGCTGGTGGCTACCGATGTAGCCGGTCGCGGTATTCATATCGACGGCATCAGCCACGTGATCAACTTCACCCTGCCGGAAGTGCCGGACGACTACGTGCACCGCATTGGCCGTACCGGACGTGCCGGGGCAGCGGGTGTGTCGATCAGCTTTGCAGGGGAAGATGACTCGTACCAGCTGCCGTCCATCGAGGCGTTGCTGGGGCGCAAGATCAGCTGTGAGACGCCGCCGACGCACTTGCTGCGGGCTGTAGAACGCAAACGCCCCTGATACCGGAATGCGGTAAAAAAAATGTGGGAGCTGGCTTGCCTGCGATGCAGACACCTCGGTTTTTCAGTCACGCCGAGGTGATGCTATCGCAGGCAAGCCAGCTCCCACATTGGTTTCTACGTCTGGCTGGCTACTTCCAGCGATCCGCTGCGGCGTGGTCACTGCTGCGCCCTTCTACCCAACGCGGCCCCTCGCTGGTGTTTTCCTTCTTCCAGAACGGCGCCCGCGTCTTCAAGTAATCCATCACAAATGCGCAGGCATCAAACGCCGCCTGCCGGTGCGCACTGGCCGCGCCGACAAACACAATCGGCTCGCCCGGTTCCAGCGTGCCGATACGGTGCAGCACCTCCAGCTTGAGCAACGGCCAGCGCTGTTCGGCTTCCACGGCGATCTTGGCCAGGGCTTTTTCGGTCATGCCGGGGTAGTGTTCAAGAAACATCCCCGACACCTCGCGCCCGTCATTGAAGTCGCGTACATAGCCGACAAAGCTCACCACCGCGCCCACGCCCACGTTGGCCGCGTGCATGGCGTTGACTTCGGCACCTGGATCAAAGGCTTCGACCTGCACACGAATGGCCATGATCAGCCTCCGGTCACGGGTGGGAAGAAGGCGACTTCATCGCCGGCTTGCACCGGCTCGTCCAGGCTGCACAACTCCTCGTTGCGCGCACACATCAGGCTCGCTTCGTTGAGCACGGCGAATTCCGGATCAGCAGCCAGCGCGAGGCGCACGGCGTCAACAGTGGCAAACTCACCTTCCATCTCCAGCGAATCGAAGCCCACCGCTTCGGCGTAGCGCGCAAAAAACAGTACGTTGATACTCATTGCTCATCCGCCTTGAAATGCCCGCTCTTACCGCCCAGCTTTTCCAGCAGGCGAATACTCTCAATGGTCATGCCGCGATCCACCGCCTTGCACATGTCGTAAATCGTCAGTGCGGCGACGCTGGCGGCGGTCAGGGCTTCCATCTCAACGCCGGTCTGCCCGGAGAGTTTGCAGCGCGCCACGATACGAACCGCGTCTGTACCGTCGGCACTCAGCTCCACCTTGACGCCGGTGAGCATCAACGGGTGGCACAGAGGGATCAAGTCACTGGTTTTTTTCGCTGCCTGGATCCCGGCAATGCGGGCCACGGCAAACACGTCGCCTTTGGGGTGGGCGCCGTCGACAATCATTTGCAGGGTGGCGGGCAGCATGCGCACCCGCGCTTGCGCCACGGCCTCACGGAACGTCACGGCTTTGTCGGTGACGTCGACCATGTGGGCGCGACCTTGGGAATCGAGATGAGTCAGCACAGCAATACTCCTGATCAGGAGCAGCGATTGTAAACCTGTGGGTCAAAATTTGCGCAGGGCTGTTTATCCCATCCTGTAGGAGCGAGCTTGCTCGCTCCTACATTCAAGGTTAGAACCGGAAAGTAAACCCGGCATTGATGCCGTTATTGTTCCCTCGGTTGGAGAGCAAGCCGCTGTAGTTCAACGACACCAAGGTGTCCTGGGTCAGGGCCATTTCCGCACTGGCTTTGATCACCGCGCCATCCCTCGCCACAGGTACGCTGTTGACGGCGAAGGCCGTGTCACTTCCGGCAAACTTCAGAGAAGCTTCACGATCGATGTCACCAAACTGGTGCTCCCACCCCAGCTCACCGCGCAGGGTCACCGCCGAGGTGGACGTGAGTGGCAACTGAGTATGGCCACGCACGCCCAGGGTGGAGAGCGTCGCGTCCTGGCTTTGCTGGCTGGCATGCAAGGCTGCAGCACCGCCTTTTTCCTTGAACGAGTCGCTTTGATAGTTCAGATACGTGAGGTTGGCGAAGGGTTCAAGCACGCGCCATTGGGTGTAGCCGATCTCGGCAAACACTTGGTCGGTGCGCGCGTTGTAGTCGGCTTTGGCATGGTCCGACTGATTGGCATAGGCCACCCGACGCGAAGTGTCCAGACGGTGCCAGGTGCTGGCACCGCCCAGGCGCAGGGCAATCGCCTCGAAGCGTTTGCCGCCGTAGACCGACAGGTGATAGTTGTCGCTGTCGGCCGACGCCGACTGGCCGTTAAGGTGGCTTTGGGTGTAACCGGTCGCCGCCCCCAGACGCCAGCCGTCGTTCACCTCGGTGTCCAGGCCCAGCAGTACGCCGCTGGTGGACGAGGAGTAGCCGCTGGCGTTGTTGTCACCACTGACGTTGTTGCGTCCACCGAGTAGCTGTACCCAACCGCCGTTGTCACGGCTGTCGATCTGCGCGCTGGAGTCCAGTGCCTGCGCCTGTTGCAGGCGAGCGTTGACCGCTTCACGCAGGTAGCGGCTGTCAGCCATTTGCGCTGCGGCCACGTCCGAATGCAATTGCCCTGAAAGTTGCTTGAAGCCCTGCCGCGCCTGGGCGGCGGAATCCGACGCCAACAGGCTTTCGTAGACCGGGCTGCCTGCGCCCAATGTCTCGGCCACCGTCGCCACCGCTCGCTCATTGCGGGTTTGCGCGACACTGGCGAAGGTGGTCTGGTTGCGGGCTATCGCCAGGGTCAATTGGTTCGGTTGATAGTTGAGCGCAGTGCCTATGAACAGGTAGTTGGGGGCAAACGCTGCAAACTGCCCTTGGATACCTTGGCTGGCACTGAGGATATTGAACTGCTGGCCCAGCAAGCTGCGCGCCTCGGTGGCGGTCAACAGGTTGGGGCTGTTCTCCAGGGACACGTTCACCACACCGCCATTGAGGGTCGCCACCCCGCTGCTCTGCAACTGGTCGCTGCGGCCATCGGCCCCGACTTCGACGGCATACACCGAACCCGGGTTGAACGTGACATCGCCGGTGCGCAGTGTGCCAATCGAATGCCCCGGGGCCACTCGCCCACCGTTGTTGACGGTCAAGGCGCCCACCGTGCCGTTGCCGGCCAGGGTGCCGCCCAGTGTGGTCATCACGCCGTTATCGGCATTGCGCGTGCCTACGGCGCTGCTATCTACCGTCACGGCAGAGGTCAATGCGCCGTCCACCGACAATTTGCCTCCGCGCACCCAAGTACTGCCCGAATAGCTGTTCTGGCCTTCCAGCACCAACTCGCCATCCCCGGACTTGACCAGGCTACCGACGTAGGTGCTGCCGGTGAGCACGTCCTGGCCGCGGGTGAGTGTTGCCTGCTCCCGGGCATGACCCATGTCGTATTCAAACTGATCGTCGGCCGAGGCATTGGCGGGCAGGCCATCGAGCCAGCCTTTTTGCTGCTTGGTGGCGGCCCAGGTCGCCTGTTCGGCAGCGTCTTCTACGCGACGGGCGCGAATGGCCTCATCGGAAATCGGGTTGGCCCAGATATCGCGGGTACCGCTGGGCAACGCCACTGCTACCGCACCGAGGAACTGCCCCGGCCCTTGCATAGCTTTTTGCAGGTTGGGCAAGCCCCAGCCACTGACCACACCTGGTACTTGTGGGACACCCGGCGCGGCATCATGCACCGGTTGCAGGTTGTCATAGGTGCGGCCTCCGGTCAGCTCGCCAACCGGCGTGTCCGGGCCATCCGGCGCCTGCAGGCTGGAGGTGGTCAGCAACACGTCCCGCGCCTGGCTGGGCGTCATATAGGGGAAGCGCTGCATCACCAACGCCAGGGCTCCGGAAACGCTCGGCGCGGCGGCCGAGGTGCCGTTGGCATTCGGGATAATTTCGCCCTCGGGGCCGGCGGACGGGATGCCCGACACGCCCATCACGCACCACCACTTGGAGGTACCGCAACGGTTGTAGACCTGGGCGCTGGTCTCGTCGTAGCCGGTGATGGAGAGGAACTTAGCTTCGATATCCGGCTTGAAAAACGGCAGGTTCGCATTGGTGTCCGGGTTGGCACCGTGGCTGTCGTTGCCCGCAGAGATGATCTGGATGAACGTGTTTTGCCGGGCCGCATCGGCCATGGCGTCCATCCAGGTTTTCTGCCCGGCGTGGGCTTTGTCCCAGAACGGGCGATAGGCGGCGGTCATGTCGCGCAGGTTCTGCGCGGCGCTGTCGCCGACGTTGCCGAAGTGGTTCTCCACGTCATTACGCGAGCTCTGCCCCCAGCTCTGGTTGACGATCGCCACGTTCTTCGCCGCCAGGGCGTTGTAGCTGGCCATGAATGCGTTGTAGTCGAGGTCGTTGGAGCCTTGGTAGCGGTCGTTGTCGCTGCCGCCGGTGTTGGCGACAAACAGATTGGCGTCGAAGGCAATGCCGTGCATACCGGTGCCGTCGCGGTTGGCGGCCAGCACCCCGGACATTTCTGTGCCATGCCCGTCGTTGAACGCGGGGTCGTATTCCCCTGGGATGCTGAAATGTTCGCCCTGCTTGAACTCGCCGCTGGGCACTTCAAGGCGGTAGCGCGGGTGGGTAGCGTAGTACTCGCCCGTGGAGGTCACCGCCTGCACCCGGTCCTGGCCCTGAGCGTTCTTGCCCTGGAACTCGGAGTGTTCGGTGAGGATGCCCGAGTCCAGCACGCCAACATTGACCCCCTTGCCAGTGATGCCCAGGGCATAGGCGTAATACGCGTTGGTGCGGTCCAGGCCGGAGTTGACCTGGGCTTCCGGGGTCTTCCAGGTTTGCGCGTTGGCGCTCCAGTCACGGGTTGCCCCAGCCCAGAACTGGCCTGCGTTCAACTGCCCGCTGAGGTTGCTGCTAACGCCCGGCTCGACGTAAGTGTAAGGCTTGGCGGCCGGCAGGTTGGCGATAATGGCTTTGGAGAAGTCGAGGATATTGGTGGTGTAACGGCCGCTGTTGCTGAACAGCCGGCTGCGGTAGTAGTCCAGGCGCGAGGCATAGTCCAGTGGCCGCCGGGTGTCGCCGAGCATGGCGGCGATGGTCAGGTTTTCGGGTTGTAGCTCGTAGTTTTGCTTGAGGGCCGAATCGAATTTGCCGGACTGGGCGGCGAAATCCTTGGCCGCGAGATCGACGATATCCGCGTAGGCAAACCTGAGGTTTTTGTACACGGCCGTCTCAGGGCCGAATGAGGCGACGGCTGTCCTGAACGCCGACTCCAATACCTGCGGGGTGTAAGGGTTATCGTCTGCCCTGGCCATGGAACCGTGGCCCAGCCATAACGCCAGGCCGAGTGCTATGGGTGTGAGGGGGATGGTCTTGAAGCGGGGGGTACGATTGCGTTGCGACACAGTGAAGCCATTACCTGCTACGTCCATTTTCCTTTCCCTTTGGATATGTGCGTCATCAATGAGCGGTGTTTCGGGCTTTTGTAATAGGCAGGGTCACGGTGAAAACCCTGGACAGGTTTTCCAAGCGTTCGTCGAATCAAGGAGGTGGCGTTCCGACGGGGTCAAGCAGTGTTCTTATTGTTTTTACCGCAGAAAAAATGTAACAAAATAATTACAGAAACCACAAGCACCCAGGACGCGTTAACGCAGGCAAATGTCGCACAGAACAAAAACCCCGGATTTCGTGAAAAATCCGGGGCTTTTCGCAGCGGGTTCAGCGTAGTTACAGATGGGACTCGGCGTATTCAGCCAGAATCGAACGCGGTACCCCTTGCAGCGCAATGTGCACGCCGTTCGGGAAGTCCTTGAAGCGTTCCGTCAGGTAAGTCAGCCCGGAGCTGGTCGCGGACAGGTAAGGGGTGTCGATCTGCGCCAGGTTGCCCAGGCACACCACTTTGGAACCGGCGCCGGCACGGGTGATGATGGTTTTCATCTGGTGCGGTGTGAGGTTCTGGCATTCATCGATCAGAATCAGGCTCTGCTGGAAGCTGCGACCTCGGATGTAGTTGAGGGATTTGAACTGCAACGGCACTTTGCTGAGGATGTAGTCGACGCTGCCATGGGTGTTTTCGTCATCCATGTGCAAGGCTTCGAGGTTGTCGGTAATCGCCCCCAGCCACGGCTCCATTTTTTCCGCCTCGGTACCGGGCAGAAAGCCGATTTCCTGGTCCAGGCCCTGCACGCTGCGGGTAGCGATGATGCGGCGATAGCGTTTGGTGACCATGGTCTGTTCGATGGCGGCGGCCAGGGCGAGGATGGTTTTGCCCGAACCTGCGGCGCCGGTCAGGTTGACCAGGTGAATGTCCGGATCGAGCAGCGCATACAGCGCCAGGCTCTGGTAGATATCACGCGGTTTCAGGCCCCAGGCTTCCTGGTGCAACAGGGGTTCCTGATGCAGGTCGAGGATCAGCAGCTTGTCGACCTGGATCTCTTTGATCCAGCCCACGAAACCCTGTTCATCGACGATAAACTCATTGATATGCACGGCCGGCAGGTTGTCGATCAGCTGTACCTGATGCCAGGTGCGGCCGTGGTCCTGACGGGTTTCGACCTTGCTCACACGGTCCCAGAACGAACCGGTCATCATGTGATAACCACGCGAGAGCATCGACACATCGTCGACCAGTTGGTCGGTACTGTAGTCCTCGGCAGCGATCCCACACGCTCGTGCCTTGAGGCGCATATTGATGTCTTTGGTCACCAGCACCACGCGCAGGTCCTTGTCGCGGGCGTGCAGGTCGATCAATTGGTTGATGATTTTGTTGTCGTTCAGGTTTTCCGGCAGCAGGCTGTTGGGCTCGCTGCGCTTGCTCATCAGGATCGACAGCAAGCCCTTCGGGCCGCCCTTGCCACGCTGGATCGGTACGCCGACTTCAACGTCCTCGGGCGAGGCTTCACCCAGGGTCTTGTCGATCAGGCGGATGGCCTGGCGGCATTCGGCGGCAACGCTGTGGTGGCCGCTTTTGAGTTTGTCGAGCTCCTCAAGCACGATCATCGGGATGGCGACGTGGTGTTCTTCGAAGTTCAGCAGTGCGTTTGGATCGTGGATCAATACGTTGGTATCAAGCACATAAAGGATTGGCTGGTCGGAAGAAGGGTTACGTCCATGATCATCCATACTCGGTCACCTTTGTGGGAGCCATTCGACGCAATACCTGGGCGGTGCTGCGCCTCGATTCGACCACCGATTGCACCTTGAACAAGGTCAAGTGCAGTGCCCACAGGAGGAGTCTTGGAAGACGCCACCTGTGCTGCAGGTTTCGGCGGTCTGACTTCGTAATACCGCAAAACCCATGACAGGAAAAAGTACTTTGACGCTTTTTTGAAGTTTATTTTTCAGGATGACGAATAGCACTAGCCGAGTGCCATGTACCCCGTTAAAGTCGGAAGTCCGCCTGCATCGAAATGTCGCAGCAAATCGCCCCGAAAAGACCCCATCCCCAGCAAAGCCGGGCACTTCATCGAAATGCCTCGCGACACTCCTGCCAACCCAAGCCACTCTGCGCCGTTGCCTGCAATACCATCGGCAATGCCACCCGCGCCTTGTCCTGGGTGTCGTGAAACACGATCACGCCTTTGCGCCACAGCAGCATCAACGTCAGCACCCGTTGCGCCGACTCATCGGCCTTGAGCTTGCCCGGCTCGTCCTGGGAATCGATGTCCCATAACGCCACTTGCAAACCCTGTTGCTGGAAGAATCCCTGGCTGTCCGCGCGGCGCTGCCCATAGGGCGGACGGAACAGCGGCACATAGTTTTCCGGCAGCAGATTCTGCACCAGCGCTGCGCTGCGGGTGATGGAGCTTTGCCAGTCGACCCAATGGCTGTGGGAGCGGTACTGCCAGCCCTGAAGCCCCACGCACTGCCCTTGGTACAGCGCCTGCACACCGGCGGCGGAACTGCGCTCCACACGGGTTTGCAAGCTGCTGCCAAGGACAAAGAACGTCGCGTTCATCTTTTGCTTGCGCAGGTAATCGGTGAGCCAGTCGGTATTGCCGCTGACAGGTGCAGGGCCACCGTCGAAGGTCAGTAAAAACATCCGGTCATTGAGTTCATCACCGTTGCGCTCATGATCGCCAAAGCGCGCCACTTCACTGCTGATCTGCGGAAACAGCGCGGCCTTGCGCAACAACTCGTCCAGATAGCGTTCGTGAAAGTGCCGACTGGGGGCAGCCCAGCCTATATAGAAAGAGTTGTCACTGACCTCGAACTTGCCGGCCTGCTCGCGCAGATCGTCCATGTTTTCCACCAGGTAGCAGAACGAGGCATCTGCTTCGCAGCTCTGCTGGGCGAATGTGTAGTTCTCCAACAGCCGTTGCCAGAGCTGGCGACGCAGGTCATCGATGGCGGCCAGGTTGATGATCTTCAGACCCAGCCGTTGCTTGAGCGCCGCGTCGTCCAGGGCTTCGCTGGCGAGCAGGCCGTGGGCGAACATCAGGATCTCCGCCCGCGAAGCCACATCGAACAGCGCCGGGCTGGCGAGTTTTTCCGGCCAGGTACCACGGTCCAGGCTGGCGACATCCACCGGCGCGGCCTGGGCATTCAGGCACAGCAGGCAAGCGGACAATAAAAGCGCTAATCGCACACGGGGTCTCCCTCTACAGAGTTACCGCCCATCATAGCGGATCGCATCTATCGCCATCATAGGTGGAGTCAAAACGCCCCAACCCCTAGAATCTCGCCCACGATTCCAGGAGCCAACTTCATGCTGATGGTGATTTCCCCCGCCAAAACCCTCGACTTCGAGTCCAAGCCGGTCACTGCGCGCTTCACCCAGCCGCAGTACCTGGACCACTCCCAGGAACTGATCGAGCAACTGCGCGAACTGAGCCCGGCGCAAATCAGTGAGTTGATGCACGTCTCCGACAAGATCGGTGGCCTCAACGCCGCGCGCTTCGGCAGCTGGACGCCGGCCTTCACTCCGGCCAACGCCAAGCAGGCGCTGCTGGCGTTCAAGGGCGATGTGTATACCGGCCTGAATGCCGAGACTTTCAGCGAGGCCGATTTCAGCTATGCCCAGGACCATCTGCGTATGCTCTCGGGCCTGTACGGCCTGCTGCGTCCGCTGGACCTGATGATGCCGTATCGCCTGGAGATGGGCACCAAGCTGGCCAACGCCCGCGGCAAGGACCTTTACGCGTTCTGGGGCACACGCATCAGCGAATGGTTGAATGAGGCCCTGGCCGAACAAGGCGACGATGTGCTGCTTAACCTGGCCTCCAATGAGTACTTCTCGGCAGTCAAGCGCACGGCCTTGAACGCGCGGATCATCAACACCGAGTTCAAGGACCTGAAGAACGGCCAGTACAAGATCATCAGCTTCTACGCGAAGAAGGCCCGAGGCATGATGAGCCGTTTTGTGATTGAAGAACGCATCAACGACCCGGCCAAGCTCAAGCAGTTCGATGTGCAGGGTTATCGCTTCAATGCGGAGCAATCCAAGCCGGATAACCTGGTGTTTTTGCGCGATCACGCACCGGAATAAGGCCTGTACAGCCCCCAACATCAACTGTGGGAGCTGGCTTGCCTGCGATAGCGGAGGGTCAGCCGACTCACATGTCGCTGATACACCGCTATCGCAGGCAAGCCAGCTCCCACATTTTTTGCCTGCATTCCACCCCATCAATCGTCATTTATTTGGCGCCAGAAAAACATCCAGACACAACCCTAACGATTTCTTCACTCGACACCCGTCGGTTTTTTTCGTAGTGGCACCACTTTTTTTAAACGGTAGTGGCACAAAACTATCCCCTCGCACCAACTCCCCATAACTACTGGCCTAAATAGCAAGTGCTATCAATATAGTACCAGTGCCATCTTTTCTAATATTTCAAAAAATTTCGGAAAAGGGGATGAGTGGCCCGGAACTTCGTCCTGAAGCACCGCTCATACCACCGGTAACGAAATTCTCTGCTTACGTAAGAGATGACTTACATAGCGACCAACGGAAGTAGCCAAGTTGTCATAAAGCACTTTGGCTCTATGGTCATAACATCAACTGATCGAGTTAAGGGTGGCGATAAGTACGCATTGCTATCCCCTGCAGGCCAAGGCAGCGCTGACCTAAATGAGCCCGTGCAAACACACAAGGCATTGATAAAAAAGGCATTTTGCCTGCATCAAAACCTTGCCGCACCGGCGCCGGAGCCTTCCTCCAAGGAAGCACGGCTGCATTTCAGGGCAAGCCCCAATAATAAGGCCTCGTTGCGCACAACTTGAGTGCAATAGTTAGTCACTCGTTATTCAACATGCCTGCACGCGGTAAGTCGGCGTCTATTCGCCTAACTTTCGCGGCATCAGTGACGCTTGCAAACATGAACTCCGGCCATTTAATGGCATGAATTAAACAAAGAGGTAATTGCGATGCGCATCAGCATATTTGGTTTGGGTTACGTTGGCGCAGTGTGTGCCGGTTGCCTGTCTGCCCGTGGCCACGAAGTGGTCGGCGTAGACATTTCCAAGGAAAAGATCGACCTGATCAATGCCGGTAAGTCGCCGATTGTTGAACCGGGTCTGGGCGAGCTGTTGAGCCAGGGTATCCAGACGGGCCGACTGCGTGGCACTACCAACTTCGCCGAGGCGATTCGCGATACCGACCTGTCGATGATTTGCGTCGGCACGCCAAGCAAGAAGAACGGTGACCTGGAACTGAACTACATCGAGTCGGTATGCCGCGAGATCGGTTTTGTGCTGCGTGACAAGACCACCCGCCACACCATCGTGGTGCGCAGCACCGTACTGCCGGGCACTGTCGCCAACGTGGTAATCCCGATCCTGGAAGATTGCTCCGGCAAGAAAGCCGGCGTCGACTTCGGCGTTGCGGTCAACCCCGAATTCCTGCGTGAATCCACTGCCATCGCCGACTACGACCTGCCACCGATGACCGTTATCGGCGAGTTCGATAAAGCCTCCGGCGATGTGCTGCAATCGCTGTACGAAGAACTCGACGCGCCGATCATCCGCAAGGACATCGCCGTTGCCGAAATGATCAAGTACACCTGCAACGTATGGCACGCCACCAAAGTCACCTTCGCCAACGAGATCGGCAACATCGCCAAGGCCGTCGGCGTTGACGGTCGTGAAGTGATGGAAGTGGTCTGCCAGGACAAGACCCTCAACCTGTCCCAGTACTACATGCGCCCAGGTTTCGCTTTCGGCGGTTCGTGCCTGCCCAAAGACGTGCGTGCCCTCACCTACCGCGCCGGCTCGCTGGACGTGGAAGCACCGCTGCTCAACTCGCTGATGCGCAGCAACGAGTCCCAGGTACAGAACGCCTTCGACATCGTCTCCAGCCACGACAAACGCAAAGTTGCGCTGCTGGGTCTGAGCTTCAAGGCCGGCACCGATGACCTGCGTGAAAGCCCGCTGGTAGAGCTGGCAGAAATGCTGATCGGCAAGGGCTACGATCTGAGCATCTACGACAGCAACGTCGAATACGCCCGCGTGCACGGCGCGAACAAGGACTACATCGAAGGCAAGATCCCGCACGTGTCGTCCCTGCTCAACTCGGATTTCGATGATGTGATCAACAACTCCGACGTGATCATCCTCGGTAACCGTGACGAGAAGTTCCGTGCCCTGGCGCATAACGCTCCGGAAGGCAAGCAAGTGGTCGACCTGGTGGGCTTCATGTCCAAGGCCACCAGCGTGAGCGGCCGTACCGAAGGTATTTGCTGGTAACAGCAACGGCAAGTTTCAGGCTGCCAGTGGCTTTATCCCCAGCGCTTGCAGCCTGAAGCCTCCTCACCTTGCGGATGACGCTTATGTCCAAGTTAAAACATGTATTTCTGCAATCGGCCGGCTGGCTGTTCTTTCTCAGCCTGCTGATGGGTCTCGCCCTGCTGTTGCCGGCGAGTACCTTCGATTCGCAATCGAAGAATTTTATTTTCCTGATTGGCGCTGTGGGTATCTGGCGCTACTCGATGGGTGCGACGCATTTCTTTCGCGGCATGCTGTTCCTGTACGTGGTGTACCCGCACCTGCGCCGCAAAGTGCGCAAGCTGGGCAAGGCCGCCGACCCGTCCCATGTGTTCCTGATGGTCACCAGTTTTCGTATCGATGCGCTGACCACCGCACAGGTCTACAGCTCGGTGATTCGTGAAGCCATCGACTGCGGCTTTCCCACCACCGTGGTGTGCTCGCTGGTGGAAATGTCCGATGAGCTGCTGGTCAAGAGCCTCTGGGAAAAGCTCAACCCGCCGGCTCACGTCAAGCTCGACTTCGTGCGCATCGCCGGTACCGGCAAACGCGACGGCCTGGCGTTTGGTTTCCGCGCCATCTCCCGCCACCTGCCGGACGATCGCGCCGTGGTGGCCGTGATCGATGGCGACACCGTGCTCGCCGAAGGCGTCGTGCGCAAGACCGTGCCGTGGTTCCAGCTGTTCGGCAATGTCGGTGGCCTGACCACCAACGAATTCTGCGAAGTGCGCGGCGGCTACATCATGAGCGAGTGGCACAAGCTGCGCTTTGCCCAACGCCACATCAACATGTGCTCCATGGCCCTGTCCAAGCGCGTGCTGACCATGACCGGGCGCATGTCGGTATTCCGCGCCAGCGTAGTGACTGACCCGGGCTTTATCGCCGATGTGGAAAGCGACTCGCTGCAACACTGGCGCCTGGGCCGCTTCAAGTTCCTCACCGGCGATGACAAGTCCAGCTGGTTCAGCCTGATGCGCCTGGGCTACGACACCTTCTACGTGCCGGACGCCGCCATCAACACCGTGGAACACCCGCCGGAAAAGAGCTTTATCAAGGCCAGCCGCAAACTGATGTTCCGCTGGTACGGCAACAACTTGCGCCAGAACTCCCGTGCCCTCGGCCTGGGCGTGCGTCGCCTGGGCCTGTTCACCAGCGTGGTGCTGTTCGACCAGCGCGTGTCGATGTGGACCTCCCTGCTCGGCCTGACCGTAGCGATGATTGCCACTTTCAAGTACGGCGGCGCCTTCATCCTCGCCTACCTGCTGTGGATCGGCATCACCCGCCTGATCCTCACCCTGCTGCTGTCGTGCTCCGGCCACAAGATCGGCCCGGCCTACCCGCTGATTCTCTATTACAACCAGATCATGGGCGCGTTGGTGAAGATCTACGTGTTCTTCCGCCTTGATCAACAGTCCTGGACCCGCCAGGACACCAAACTGACCCGCGATTTGGCCAGCTTTCAACGTTGGTTCAACACCTGGTCGTCTCGGACCATGACCTTCTCCGCCGGCAGCATCTTCGTTGCCGTGTTGCTGATGATGGTCTGACCCTGCCAAGCCTGAATTAACTAGGAAATCGAATACTATGAACAGCCAAGTAAACGCCAACGTTGTCCACGAATCCGAAGCCCAGCGCCAACACGCCCGGGTGAAAATCCCGGCCAAGCTGCGCTTCTTCAACAGTGACCGCACGCCGACCGAAGCAAAGGTTATCGACCTGTCCGCCGGCGGCCTGGCCTTCACCGCCACCCAGCCGCTCACCATCGGCCAAGTGCACAAGGGCCGCCTGCAGTTCGTGATCGACAACCTCGGCCTGGCCATGGACGTGGAGCTGCAGATCCGCTCCTACGACCGCCAGACCGGCCGCACCGGCTGCCAGTTCCAGAACCTCGATGCCCAGGATATTTCTACCCTGCGTCACCTGATCACTTCGCACCTGTCCGGCGACATCGTGACCATGGGCGACGTACTCGCGACCCTGCAACGCGACAACTTCACCAAGGCACGCAAGGTCAAGGACGGCGGCAGCGGCATGACTGCGTTCGGTCGCCTGCGCGCCGTGACATTCAGCCTGGCGATCTTTTTGGTCGGCCTGGCGGCCTTCGGTTTTGTGGTCAAGTCGCTCTACGGCATGTACTTCGTCAGCCACGCCCAGGCCGGCCTCGTCAGCGTACCGGGCATGAACGTGACCATGCCCCGTGACGGCACCGTGCAGAGCCTGCTCAAAGGTGATTCGGTTGCGGCCAAGGGCGCGCCACTGGCGACGTTCAGCACCAGTATGCTCGACGTACTCAAGGGCCACCTGGACGAAGACCAACTGCAACCGGCCAAGGTTGAAGAGCTGTTCGGCAAGCAAATGACCGGCACCCTGACTTCGCCGTGCGACTGCGTGGTCGCCCAGCAACTGGTCGCCGACGGCCAGTACGCCAGCAAGGGCGATGTGATCTTCCAACTGGTGCCACGCGGCAGCCAGGCCAATGTGGAAGCGCGCTTCAGCTATCGCCAGTTCGGTGATGTGCGCCCAGGTACCCCGGTGAGCTTCCAGGTCGCCGACGAAGAACAGGTTCGCACCGGCACCATCGTCAGCAGCACCAGCCTGAACAGCGCCGACCTGTCCTCTGACATCCGTGTGCAGATCAAGCCCGACGCACCGCTGGACAGCACCTACGCCGGCCGCCCGGTGGAAGTCACCAGCGACCGTGGCCCATCGCTGAACTGGCTGATCGACAAAGCCATGGCTCACGGTCTGTAAGCGAGGACATGCCTGTGAACTCTATTCCAACAACACCGCTGACCTCTGTGGGAGCCGGGCTTGCCCGCGATGCAGGCGACTCGGTGCATCAGTTGCACCGCAGCGATGCCATCGCAGGCAAGCCAGCTCCCACACAGAGCAAATTTCACCTGGCCTCTGCGTACTGCGCGCTGGCACTGGCCGTAAGCCTGGCCGGTTGCGCCGGCCTGCCCGACCAGCGCCTGGCCAATAAAGCGCTGAAACGCGGCGACACCGTCACCGCCCAGCAGAATTACCAGCAACTGGCGGAACTGGGCTACAGCGAGGCCCAGGTGGGCCTGGCCGATATCCAGGTCGGCACCCGCGACCCAGCGCAAATCAAGCAGGCCGAAGCCACCTACCGTGCGGCCGCAGACACCTCGCCCCGCGCCCAGGCACGCCTGGGTCGCCTGTTGGCGGCCAAGCCGGGCGCCACTGAGGCCGAGCACCATGAAGCCGAAAGCTTGCTGAAAAAAGCCTTTGCCAATGGCGAAGGCAACACCTTGATCCCGCTGGCGATGCTGTACCTGCAATACCCCCACAGCTTCCCCAATGTGAATGCCCAACAGCAGATCAGCCAATGGCAGGCGGCGGGTTACCCGGAGGCCGGCCTGGCCCAGGTGCTGCTGTATCGCACCCAGGGTACCTACGACCAGCATCTGGATGATGTGGAGCGCATCTGCAAAGCCGCGCTGAACACCACCGATATCTGCTACGTCGAACTGGCCACGGTCTATCAGAAAAAACAGCAGCCGGAACAACAGGCCGAACTGCTCAAGCAAATGGAAGCAGGCGTAAGCCGTGGCACCGTCACCGCCCAGCGCGTCGACAGCGTCGCCCGCGTACTCGGCGATGCCACCCTCGGTACCCCGGACGAGAAAACCGCCCAGGCGTTGCTGGAAAAAATCGCCCCCGGCTACCCGGCGTCCTGGGTCAGCCTGGCGCAACTGCTCTACGACTTCCCCGAACTGGGCGATGTCGAGCAGATGATGAAGTACTTGGACAACGGCCGCGCCGCCGACCAGCCACGCGCCGAATTGCTGCTGGGCAAGCTCTACTACGAAGGTAAGTGGGTGCCCGCCGATGCCAAGGCCGCCGAGGCGCATTTCGAAAAAGCCGTGGGCCGTGAAGTGGCCGCCGATTACTACCTCGGCCAGATCTACCGCCGTGGCTACCTGGGCAAGGTTTACCCGCAAAAAGCCCTGGACCACCTGCTGACCGCAGCGCGCAACGGCCAGAACAGCGCCGACTTCGCCATTGCCCAACTGTTTTCCCAAGGCAAGGGCACCAAGCCCGACCCATTGAACGCCTATGTCTTCAGCCAGTTGGCCAAGGCCCAGGACACGCCAGAAGCCAATGACCTGGCCACCCAGCTCGAAGCGCCGCTGACGCCTGCGCAACGCGCCGAAGGCCAACGCCTGGTGCAACAGGAACTGGCCGCCCGCGGCACCCTGGCCCAAAGCACGCTGCAACTGCACGCCCTGCAAGAAGAAGACGGCGAGGAATCCCTATGAAGCTCAACCCATTCGTCAAGGCCGGTATCGGCCTGTCCTTCGCCCTGCTGTGGTCGTGCCCGACCCTGGCCGCGCTCACCGAAGCGAAGAACTTCGGCCTGGAAGTCAAAGCCACCGCGCAGTCTGAAGATGACCGCGACCTCGGCACCCAGAAAGGCGGCGACGTCAACGGCATCGGCCTCGACCTGCGCCCCTGGATCTACGGCGAAAGCGGCGCGTGGAGCGCCTACGCCATGGGCCAGGCAGTGGTGTCCAGCGACATCATCGAGACCGACACCCTGCAACAGTCGGCCGATGACACCACCGAGCAGCAGTCGAGCAACGACGACCGCAAGGCCAAGAAAAACTACCTGGCCCTGCGTGAGTTCTGGGTCGGCTACAGCGGCTTCACGCCCTACCCCGGCGAGATCCTCAAGTTCGGCCGCCAGCGCCTGCGCAATGACGACGGCCAGTGGCGCGACACCAACATCGAAGCGTTGAACTGGACCTTCGACACCACCTTGCTCAAGGCCAATGTCGGCGCCGCCGAACGCTTCAGCGAATACCGCACCGACCTTAAGGAATTGTCGCCGGTCGACAAGGACCGCCAGCACTTCTACGCCGACGCCGCCTACCAGTGGACACCGGGCCAGTGGATCGGCCTGCGCGGCCACCACACCCACGACGACGGCAAGCTCGACTACGCCGAACCGGGTGTGGCCAGCGACCCGCTGGACAAGCGCGAAAACGGCGACCTCACCTGGCTGGGCATCGAAGCCAATAGCGACGCCTACAACTGGCGCAACACCAACACCGTCAACTACTGGGCGAGCATCACCGGCATGAAAGGCGACCGCGACAAGGTCAACGCCTTGAACGCCGACGGCAGCCGCCCCACCTCCGCCAAACGCAGCGATGACGTCAGCGGCTGGGCCACCGATATCGGCGTGCGCCTGCGCCTGGATCCGCAGTGGCAAGTGGGTGCCGCGTACTCGCGCGCCAGTGCCGAGTACGAACAGAACGGCCTGCAAAGCAACCGTTCGAATTGGACCGGCACCCAGTCCCGTGTGCATCGCTTTGGTGAAGCGTTTCGCGGCGAAATGAACAACATGCAGTCCATGAGCCTGTTCGGTTCCTGGCAACTGCGCGAGGACTACGACGCCAGCCTGGTGTACCACAAGTTCTGGCGCGTGGACGGCAACAAGCCGGTGGGCAGCAACGGCATCGACGCGGTGCAGAACAACACCGATGACGTCACCGGCGCGATCCTCTCCAGCACCTCCCTGCCGTTGGAAGACGGCAAGAAAGACCTCGGCCAAGAAATGGACCTGGTGGTCACCAAGTACTTCAAGAAAGGCTTGCTGCCAGCGGCGCTGAGCCAGTCGATCGACGAGCCTTCAGCCCTGGTGCGTTTGCGTGCCGGCGTGTTCAAGCCCGGCGATGCCTATGGCAGCCAGGTCGACTCCTACATGCACCGCGCGTTTGTCGACGTGGTCTGGAAATTCTGATGGGAGCCTGCGCCATGAATGCTCAAAGCCTACTCGTCGCGGCAATGCTGATGGCCAGCGCCACAGCGTTTGCCGATACGGCGGCCAAGGCGCCGATCATCGCCAAGGAACTGCAACAGGCCAAAACCTACACCATCTCCAGCCCGCCTACCGCGCCGCTGGAAATGGCCAAGCCGGCGCTGCCCGACCTGTCGGGCTACACCGCGCAGGCGATGGAAAAGAAAATCGTCAAGACCAAGGCGGGCAAAATCAGCATCCGCCGCATGATGCAAGAAGACGCGCTCAAGGACTTTATCGGCGGCGATAACAAGATGGCCGAATGGGTGGTGCGCCAGCATGGTATTCCCCAGGCGATCTTCGTCGATGACGGCTACATGAACCTCAAGGACCTGCTGGGCAAAGTGCCCAAGCAGTACTTCAGCGAAACGTCGCCGGGTGTGTTCCTGGCCAAGTTGCCGATCGTGGTGGGCCGTAAAGGCATCCTCGATATCGACAAGAACACCCAGGAACTGCGCCTGTCCCAACAAGCCGGCGCGTTTTTGATCAACGACGGCCAGCTGTTCGTGCGTGACACCAAGGTCACCGGCTGGGATGAAAAAACCAACGGTCCGGCGCTGTTCAAGTCGGCCAAGGAATTCCGCCCGTTCCTGCTGGCCTGGGGCGGCACCGAGACCTACATCTCAAAAACCAAGATGGCCAGCTTCGGCTACGCCAACAGTAAGTCGTACGGGGTGAGTATTTCCCAGTACACGCCGAACATGGCCAAGGTGCTCAAGCGCCCCGAGCCGACCGGTTGGATCATCGACTCCGAGTTCTCGGACATGTGGTACGGCTTCTACTGCTACGAGACCACGGGCTTTGTGATCAAGGGCAATACCTACAAAGACAACATCGTCTACGGCATTGACCCCCATGACCGTTCTCACGGCCTGATCATCGCGGACAACACCGTGTACGGCACCAAGAAGAAGCACGGCATCATCATTTCCCGGGAAGTGAACGACAGCTTTATCTTCAACAACCGCAGCTATGACAACAAGCTTTCGGGCCTGGTGATCGACCGTAACAGCGTGAACAACCTGATCGCCGACAACGAGATCTACCGCAACCACACCGACGGCATCACCCTCTATGAGAGCGGCGACAACCTGCTGTGGGGCAACAAGGTGATCAGCAACCGTCGCCACGGGATCCGCGTGCGTAACAGCGTGAACATCAAGCTCTACGAAAACACCTCGATGGCCAACGGGCTGACCGGCGTGTACGGCCACATCAAGGACTTGACCGACACCGACCGCGACATCGCCCTCGACCCGTTTGACGCCAAGGTGTCGCTGATCGTGGTCGGCGGTGAACTGGCGGGTAACGGCAGCGGGCCGCTGTCCATCGACTCGCCGTTGAGTATCGAGCTGTATCGCGTGTCGATGCTGGCGCCGACCAAATCCAGCGGCATCAGCTTCTCCGGCATCCTGGGCGACCGCCAGGAAGAAATTCTCGACCTGCTGGTGCGCCAGCAGAAAGCCGTGCTGATCGACCCCGTCGAACGCCAGACCGAATTGCAGGACTGAGGATGACCCTTATGCACCCACACATGATCAAACTGCTGAGCCTCTCGGGTCTGACCCTCGGCCTGCTGGCGGCCAGCCAGGGCGTACGCGCCGATGAAGTCAAAGCTCCTACCTTCACCGCTGAACCCTGCTGCAGCCTGTGCCCGGCCGCCCATGACGCGAAAAACTACACCACGCGCTACCAGCAGAACTTCACCACCCTGGTGCAAGCCCAGGGCGACTGGCTGTTCCGTACCCAGGAAGACCTGCGCACCGAGTTCGACACCACCCCGGCCGGCTACAAGCGCATGCAGCAGCTGCACGATGCGTTCAAGAGCAAGGGCGTGGAACTGGTGGTGGTCTACCAGCCAACCCGTGGCCTGGTGAACCGCAACAAGCTCAACCCCGCGGAGAAAGCCTCGTTCGATTTCGACAAAGCCCTAGGCAACTACAAGAGCATGCTCGGCCGCTTCGCCAAGATGGGCTACGTGGTACCAGACCTGTCGCCGCTGACCAACGAACAACTGCCGGATGAATTGCCAGCCCACGATTTCTATTTCCGTGGCGACCAGCATTGGACTCCGTACGGCGCCCAGCGCACCGCGAAAATCGTCGCGGCCAAGGTCAAGCAAATGCCGGAATATGCCGAGATTCCCAAGCGTGAGTTCGAGACCAAGCGCTCGGGCCGCATGGGCAAGACCGGCACCCTGCACAACATGGCCGGGCAACTGTGTGGCACCAGCTATGCGATCCAGTACATGGACCAGTTCACCACCGAGCCCAAGGGCGAAGCCGGTGACGGCGACCTGTTCGGCGATTCGGGCAACCCGCAGATCACGCTGGTGGGCACCAGCCACAGTGGCAAGAACTACAACTTCGCCGGTTTCCTGGAAGAGGAAATCGGGGCCGACATCCTCAACGTCGCCTTCCCCGGCGGTGGCCTGGAAGGCTCGATGCTGCAGTACCTGGGCAGCGATGAATTCCAGAAGAGCCCACCGAAGATCCTGATCTGGGAATTCTCGCCGCTGTACCGTCTCGACCAGGAAACCATCTACCGCCAGATGATGGCGCTGCTGGACAACGGTTGCGAAGGCAAGACCGCGCAGATGTCGGCCAGCACCACGCTCAAACCGGGCAAAAACGAACTGATGGTCAACAGCGCGAACAAAGACCTGCGCAACGCCAACCATCAGGTCGATATCCGCTTCGCCGATCCGTCGGTGAAAACCTTGCAAGCCACCCTCTGGTACATGAACGGGCGCCACGAGGACATCAAGATCGAGAAACCCGAAACATCCGATACAGACGGGCGTTTCGCCTTTGAACTGCGCACCGATGAAGACTGGGCCTCGCAGAACTTGCTGGCCGTGGAAGTGCAGGGCCCCGAAGCGGGCGCTGCGGCGCAGAAGGTTGAAGCGAAAATTTGCACACGCAACGTATTCCCAAGCGGTGGTCAGCAGACCGCCCAACTCGGGAAGTGAGGTTACTTATGCAAAAGTTATTGCTCCCTGGCCTGCTGGGCCTGGCCATGTTCGCAGGTTCCGTCAATGCAGCGGCGCCACTGCGTCCACCCCAGGGCTATTTCGCACCGATCGAAGCGTTCAAGACCGGCGACTTCAAGAATGATTGCGACAGCATGCCAACGCCCTACACCGGGCCGTTGCAGTTTCGCAGTAAGTACGAAGGTTCCGACAAGGCCCGTTCGACCCTGAATGTGCAGTCGGAAAAAGCCTTTCGCGACAGCACCGCCGACATCACCAAGCTGGAAAAAGACACCAGCAAACGGGTGATGCAGTTCATGCGCGACGGCCGTCCACAGCAGCTCGAATGCACCCTGAACTGGCTGGTGTCATGGGCCAAGGCCGATGCGTTGATGTCCAAGGACCTCAATCACACCGGCAAGTCCATGCGCAAATGGGCGCTGGGCAGCATGGCCTCGGCCTATGTGCGCCTGAAGTTCTCCGAGTCGCAGCCACTGGCCAAGCACCCGCAGGAAGCCCAGCAGATCGAAGCCTGGTTCAACAAGTTGGCCGACCAGGTGGTGAGCGACTGGGACAACCTGCCCCTGGAAAAAACTAACAACCACTCGTACTGGGCCGCCTGGTCGGTGATGGCAACGTCCATCGCTACCAACCGCCGCGACCTGTTTGACTGGGCGGTGAAGGAATACAAGGTCGGCGTGAACCAGGTCGATGACCAGGGTTTCTTGCCGAACGAATTGAAGCGCCAGCAACGCGCCCTGTCGTACCACAACTACGCGCTGCCGCCGCTGTCGATGATCGCCAGTTTTGCGCTGGTCAACGGCGTGGACCTGCGCCAGGAAAACAACAGCGCGCTCAAGCGCCTGGGCGACAAGGTGTTGGCCGGGGTGAAAGACCCGGACATCTTCGAGCAGAAGAACGGCAAAGAGCAGGACATGAAGGACCTCAAGGAAGACATGAAATTTGCCTGGCTTGAGCCCTTCTGCACCCTCTACACCTGCGCACCGGATGTGATCGAACGCAAGCATGGCATGCAACCGTTCAAGACCTTCCGCCTGGGCGGTGACCTGACCAAGGTCTACGACCCGGCGCATGAAAAAGGCAACAAAGGCAGCTAGTCGCTGATCGTTCCCACGCTCTGCGTGGGAATGCAGCACGGGACGCTGTGCGTCCCAAAGCGTGGCGCAGAGCGCCACAAGAGGCATTCCCACGCAGAGGGTGGGAACGATCACAGCCTCCCCCGACATCGTGGGGGGGTTTGGGGGGGCTCTGGCCCTTGACTATTGGTTAAACATGGAGAGATCGGGATGGTTTTCTCGTCCAATGTGTTCCTGTTTCTGTTCTTGCCGATCTTTCTCGGCTTGTACTATTTGAGCGGGCAACGCTATCGCAATCTGCTGCTGCTGATTGCCAGCTACGTGTTCTACGCCTGGTGGCGAGTGGACTTCCTGGCGCTGTTCGCCGCAGTGACCCTGTGGAATTACTGGATCGGCCTCAAGGTCGGTGCCGCCGGTGTACGCACCAAGCCAGCGCAGCGCTGGCTGTTGCTCGGGGTGGCGGTCGACCTGTGCATCCTCGGCTACTTCAAGTACGCCAACTTCGGCGTCGACAGCATCAATGTAATGATGAAGTCGGCAGGCCTGGAGCCGTTCATCCTCACTCACGTGCTGTTGCCGATCGGGATCTCGTTCTACATCTTCGAGTCCATCAGCTACATCATCGACGTGTACCGTGGCGACACCCCGGCGACCCGCAACCTCATCGACTTTGCGGCGTTCGTGGCGATTTTCCCGCACCTGATCGCCGGTCCCGTGCTGCGCTTTCGCGACCTGGCCGACCAGTTCAACAACCGCACCCACACCCTGGATAAATTCTCCGAGGGCTGCACGCGGTTCATGCAGGGTTTCATCAAGAAGGTCTTTATTGCTGACACCCTCGCGGTGGTGGCCGACCATTGCTTCGCCCTGCAAAACCCCACCACAGGCGATGCCTGGCTCGGCGCGCTGGCCTATACCGCGCAGCTGTACTTCGACTTCTCCGGCTACAGCGACATGGCCATTGGATTGGGCTTGATGATGGGTTTTCGCTTCATGGAAAACTTCAAGCAGCCCTACATCAGCCAGTCGATCACCGAGTTCTGGCGGCGCTGGCACATCAGCCTGTCCACCTGGCTGCGTGACTACTTGTACATCACCCTGGGCGGCAACCGCAAAGGCACCCTGACCACTTACCGCAACCTGTTCCTGACCATGCTGCTCGGTGGCCTGTGGCACGGCGCGAACATCACCTACATCGTGTGGGGCGCCTGGCACGGCATGTGGCTGGCGATTGAAAAAGCCATCGGGCTGAACACCGCACCGCGCAGTTTCAATGTGCTGCGCTGGGCCTTCACCTTCCTGCTGGTGGTAATGGGCTGGGTGATTTTCCGCGCCGAAAACCTGCACGTTGCCGGGCGTATGTACGGTGCGATGTTCAGCTTTGGCGAGTGGTCACTGTCGGAACTCAACCGCGCCAACCTTACCGGCCTGCAAGTGGCAACCCTGGTGGTGGCCTATGCAACCCTGGCGTTTTTCGGTCTGCGCGACTTCTACACCAACCGCCCGGCCGACAAGGCCAAGCCAGCCGACCCGAGCCTGATCAAGGCCGTACCCGGCGACAACCCTGGCAGCATCCACGAGCCCGGTTTCAGCGTGGGCCGTGACGCTGCCGTGCAACCGGCCTACTGGACCGCTGACTGGCCACGCTACGCCATGCGCGCGGCGGTGCTGCTGCTGTTCGTGGCGTCGATCCTGAAACTGTCGGCGCAGAGTTTCTCGCCGTTCCTTTACTTCCAATTCTGAGGGAGCCGACCATGACCCGTTCATTACGCGTCCTCTACATAAGCCTGTTCCTGGTGCTGTTGCTGGCACTTGGCGCCTGGTCGCTGCGCAGCTTCTTTGGCTTCAGCACCAACGCCGATGCCACCGTGCTCAACGGTCGCTGGACCAAAGCCGTCGAGACCCACTATGACGACGAGTTCCCGATCAAGCGCCTGGGCACCAACCTGTGGGCGGCGCTGGACTACAAGCTGTTCAATGAAGGCCGCCCTGGCGTGGTGCTGGGCCGCGATCACTGGCTGTACAGCGACGAGGAATTCAACCCCGCCGTCAACGAAGACCAGAACCTGCAAGGCAACTACGCGCTGGTCGAAGGCGTGCGCCAGAAGCTCAAGGCCCAGGGTATACAACTGGTGATGGCGATCGTGCCGGCCAAGGTACGCCTGTATCCGGAGCATTTGGGTGAAGTCAAACCGGCCAGCGTGCACGCCAACCTGTACCAGGACTTCCATGCCCGAGTGGCGGCGGACAACATTCCAGCTCCAGATCTGCTCGGCCCGCTGCAACAGGCCAAGCTCGCCGGCAAGCAAGTGTTCCTGCGCACCGATACTCACTGGACACCGGACGGTGCCGAAGTCGCCGCCAAGCAATTGGCCAAGGCGATTGCCGACAAAACCCCACTGAGCGGCGAGCCGCAGCGTTTTGTCACCGAGGCTGAAAAAACCGAGCCACATAAAGGTGACTTGCGTTTGTTCCTGCCCCTGGACCCGCTGTTCGAAAACCTGATGCCACCTAAAGAGCCGCTGGAAAAACGCGTCACCCACCTGGCCGAAGAGAAAGGTGATGACGCGCTGTTCAGCGACAGCGAAACCCCGGTGGCCCTGGTGGGCACCAGCTACAGCGCCAACCCCAACTGGAACTTCGTGGGTGCGCTCAAGCAAGCCTTGCACAGCGACGTGGTCAGCTACGCCGAAGACGGCCACGGCCCGATCCTGCCGATGCTCAGCTACCTCAAAAGTGACGACTTCAAGAACAGCCCGCCTCAGGTGCTGATCTGGGAGTTTCCTGAACGTTATCTGCCTATCAACAACGAAATCGGTGATGCCGACCCAGCCTGGGTTGCGCAGCTTAAACAAGCCGGTTCGCGCCAACAGAACATGGCAATCAACACACCTAAATCCGAGACGCCCGACCGGGCGCAAAACTGAAAGAGAGGTAACTCACATGACTTTCACTACTACTCCTCGTCGTCTCGCTAAAACCCTGGCTATCGCAGCAGGCCTGAGCGTCGTATCCCTGTCGGCCTTCGCTGCCGGTGACGCCGCCCTGTACGGCCCGACTGCACCAAAAGGCTCCAGCTTTGTGCGTATCTACAACGCCAGCAACCAGGAAGTCAGCGCCACCGTCGGCAGCACCAACCTCAGCGACGTTGCGCCACTGGCCAGCAGCGACTTCAGCTTCATGCCGGGCGGTGACTACAGCGCCAAGGTCGGCAGCCAGACCCTGCCGGTCAAGCTGGCCGCCGACCACTACTACACCCTGGTCAACAGCGGCAGCGGCCAGCCGCAGTTGATCGAAGAGCCACCGTTCAAGAACAAGCAGAAATCCCTGGTGCGCGTGCAGAACCTCAGCGACAAGGCGCTGACCTTGAAGACCGCCGACGGCAAGACCGATGTGGTCAAGTCGGTGGCTGCCAAGGGCCGTGGCGAGCGTGAGATCAACCCGGTGAAGGTAAGCCTGGCGCTGTATGACGGTGACAAGAAAGTCGGCGATGTGAAGCCGGTTGCGTTGGAACGCGGTGAAGCGGCGGTGTTGTACGTCACCGGTTCAGGTTCGAGCCTGTCGCCAGTGTGGGTGAAACGCCCAGTGTCGACCCGCTGATTATTTCCCTGAGTTGACACGCCCCCTTGTGGGAGCTGGCTTGCCTGCGATGGCGGTCTTGTAGGCGCCATCGCAGGCAAGCCAGCTCCCACACTGACCGGGGCTCAACTCAGGACCGAGACAAAAACAAGAGTGAAACGACAAACCTTCGTAGCTCTGACCCATATCGATTCAAGGAGAAACACCATGATCCCAGTAATCCTTTCCGGTGGTAGCGGCTCACGTCTTTGGCCGCTTTCGCGTAAACAATTCCCCAAGCAGTTCCTGGCACTGACCGGCGAGCACACCTTGTTCCAGCAAACCCTGGAGCGCCTGGTGTTCGAAGGCATGGACGCCCCCATCGTGGTCTGCAACAAAGATCACCGTTTCATCGTCAACGAGCAACTGAGCGCACGCAAGCTCGACTGCCAGCGCATCCTGATGGAACCCTTCGGCCGCAACACTGCGCCGGCCGTGGCCCTGACCGCGATGATGCTGGTCAACGAAGGCCGTGACGATTTGATGCTGGTACTGCCCGCCGACCACGTGATCGACGACCAGAAAGCCCTGCAACGCGCACTGGCCCTGGCCACCGTGGCCGCCGAGCGGGGCGAGATGGTACTGTTCGGCGTGCCGGCCACCCGCCCGGAGACCGGCTACGGCTACATCAAGTCCACCAACGATTCGCTGCTGCCTGAAGGCGTGAGCCGCGTGCAACAGTTCGTGGAAAAACCCGATGAAAAACGTGCGGTCGAGTTCGTCAAAAGCGGTGGCTACTTCTGGAACAGCGGCATGTTCCTGTTCCGTGCCAGCCGCTTCCTCGAAGAGCTGAAAAAGCATGACCCGGACATCTACGACACCTGCGTGCTGACCCTGGAGCGCAGCGAGCAGACCGCCGATACCGTGACCTTCGACGACGCCACCTTCGCCTGCTGCCCGGACAATTCCATCGACTACGCCGTGATGGAAAAAACCCAACGCGCCTGCGTCGTGCCCTTGGCCGCTGGCTGGAGCGATGTGGGTTGCTGGGCCTCGCTGTGGGCGGTCAACGATAAAGACGCCAACGGCAACGTGAGCAAAGGCGACGTGGTGATCCAGGACAGCCGCAACTGCATGGTGCATGGCAACGGCAAACTCGTGTCGGTGATCGGCCTGGACAACATCGTGGTGGTGGAAACCAAAGACGCGATGATGATTGCCCACAAGGACAAGGTCCAGGGCGTCAAGCAGATGGTCAACACCCTCAACGAGCAAGGCCGCAGCGAGACCCAGAACCACTGCGAAGTCTATCGTCCGTGGGGTTCCTACGACTCGGTGGACATGGGCGGGCGTTTCCAGGTCAAGCACATCTCGGTCAAGCCGGGCGCGTGCCTGTCGCTGCAGATGCACCACCACCGCGCCGAACACTGGATCGTGGTCAGCGGCACCGCCGAAGTCACCTGTGACGACAACGTGTTCCTGCTCTGCGAAAACCAGTCCACCTACATCCCGATCGCCTCGGTGCACCGCCTGCGCAACCCGGGCAAGATCCCGTTGGAGATCATCGAAGTGCAATCGGGCAGCTATCTGGGTGAAGACGATATCGAGCGCTTCGAAGATATCTATGGTCGCTCGACACCGGTTGAACGTGGTGTATCGGTGAAAACTATCGCGCAGTAAAACAGTCGTACAAGAAGCCCTCGCCCAGCCCATTGCGTCCCCTATCCGCAGTGGGTTGGGTGGGGGCTTTTTCTTGGGGTTTGTGGTGACTGTACAGGCCTCATCGCAGGCAAGCCAGCTCCCACAGTTGACCGCGCGCCCACTTTAGAATGCGGTCGAATGTGGGAGCTGGCTTGCCTGCGATGGCGTCTGCCCGGCCAACACAATGCTCAAGGTAACCAATCCCACCTAAGCTTAAGTTAGGATGCTGGTTCCCTATTCGAGGTGGTCTCCATGTTCTTCGGCGTTCTCCTGATCATCACCTGGCTGATCCTGCTGCTGCGCTACCCGGCCAAGGCGCTGCCGGTATCGTTGGCCGCTGCCGTTGGCCTGGGTTTCGTCGCCGTCTGGGTGGTATGGCTGGACAACCGCGAAGCCGCGCAATTGGCTCGCCTTGAGCTGCGCATTACTTACGCCCCACAGGAATGCCCGGCCGACCGTCCTTTAAAACTGACCCTGAACAACGGCAACGACGTGCCACTGACCGAACTGCGCTGGCGCGTCGCCGCCTATGCACCGGGCGATACGGTCAACCTGGCCGACAATGTCTACGCCGCCCCACGCTATCGCGGCCCCGGCGAGTTGCAGGCGGGCGCCACCTGGGATGACTGCCTGCCCACCCCGCCGCTGCGTCCCGGCTATCGCCCACAAACCCTGGAATTTCGCGCCGAGCACCTGCAAGGCAGTTTCTCGGACTGACAAAGGAATGATGCATGCCCAACGTACTGATCACCGGTTGTTCCAGCGGCATCGGCCGCGCCCTTGCCGAGGCGTTCAAAGCCGCAGGCTTCGAGGTATGGGCCAGCGCCCGCCAACCCGATGATGTCGCCGCGCTTATCGCCGCAGGCTTTAATGCCCTACAACTGGACGTCAACGACAGCGCCGCCCTGCAACGCTTGTCCGAGCAGTGGGGCGAGTTGGATGTGCTGATCAACAACGCTGGCTACGGCGCCATGGGCCCATTGCTCGACGGCGGTACCGAGGCGATGCAACGCCAATTCGAAACCAATGTGTTTTCCATCGTCGGCGTGACCCAGGCCTTGTTTCCCGCCCTGCGCCGCAACAAGGGCCTGGTGGTGAATATCGGCAGCGTTTCCGGCGTATTGGTGACGCCGTTTGCCGGCGCCTACTGCGCGTCCAAAGCCGCTGTGCATGCGTTAAGCGACGCCCTGCGCATGGAGCTGGCACCGTTTGGCGTGCAGGTGATGGAAGTGCAGCCTGGTGCGATCAATACAAGCTTTGCAAAGAATGCCGGCGCCCAAGCCGAATTGCTGATCCACGAACAGTCACCATGGTGGCCGTTGCGCGAGGGCATTCGGGCACGCAGCCAAGCGTCCCAGGACAAGCCAACCCCGGCCAGTGAATTTGCTGCAGACGTGCTCAAGGCGGTGCAGCACGTGCGACCGCCACGCCTGTTGCGTTCGGGCAACGGCAGCCGCGCGTTGCCATTGATGGCGGCACTGTTGCCAAAGGGGTTGCTGGAGATGGTGTTGAAGAAGCGCTTTGGTTTGAGTGGCAGCCTCTAGCCCTTCATAAAATCAATAAACGCCCGCACCTTCAGCGGCAGGTGCCGGGTATCCGGGTACATCGCGTAGACCCCTTGGGGGGCGAAGCGATGATCCGCCAGCACACGCACCAGCCGTCCGGCCTCCAAGTCTTCCTGCACCAGCCATTGCGGCAGAATCGCCACACCGTGGCCGCGCACAGCAAATGCCTGGAGCACTGCCGCACTATCAGCCACCAACGCAGCAGGCCCGGCACGGTATTGATGTTGAATGCCCGCCGGGTCGGTGACGCTCAGTTCGGTCAAGCGGCCATGGCCCAACCGGGGGATCTGCTCCAGCTCTTCCAGGGTCTGAAGCCCGGCAAACTGCGGTGCCGCAACAGCAAACACATCGAACGTCGACAACTGCACCGCCCGATGATTGGAGTCCAGCAGGCGCCCCAGGCGAATCGCCACGTCAAAACGCTCGGAGATCAGGTCGGCATGGGTGGAGGATGTGGATAAGTGGATATTCAGGTCCGGGTGCAGGCGGCGAAAGGCTTCTACCGCCGGGGCAACGACGGCCAGGGCATATTCGACAGTGGTGGTGATGCGCAGCGTGCCCTTGAGCTGAGCATGCTCACTGCGGGCTTCTTCTACCGCCAGGCGGGCCTCTTCGAGCATGCGCGTGCAGCGCAGGTAAAAGCGTTCGCCGGCATCGGTGAGCGCCAGTTGGCGGGTGTTGCGGGTCAGCAGGGTGACGCCGAGTTCCGCCTCCAGGCGCTTGAGGTTGAAGCTGACCACGGCGCGAGTCTGGCCCAGCAGGTCCGCAGCAGCAGTGAGCGAGCCGGCCTCGACCACAGCCTTGAAAGTGTCAAAACGGTCCAGGCTGACCATGATGGACGCCCTCCTTTGTCAAAATATTTTTGACAAACTAGCAGGCAAACCGGCGTATCCCAAACCCTGCTTGCGGCCTACCCTGCCGGCTTCACTTGCAGGAACGCGTTCATGACCTACCGCTCGAAAGTCGCCTGGATCTTTTTATTGGGTTTTGCCCTGGACCTGGTGAACATGTTTGTTGCCACCGTCGCCTACCCGGATATCGCCCGCGAGCTGCACGCCTCGGTCACACAGTTGGCGTGGATCAGTAATGCCTACATGCTCGGGCTGACAGTGATCATCCCCTTGAGTGTATGGTTGGCGGCGCTCATGGGCGAGCGCACCCTGATCGCTTCCAGCCTGCTGCTGTTCGCCGGCGCCTCGGTGATGGTGGGCCAGGCCGGCTCCATTGAGGCGTTGATAGGCTGGCGCGCAGTGCAAGGGCTCGGTGGCGGTTTGCTGATTCCCGTGGGCCAGGCCATGGCTTACCGGCACTTCCCCGCCGCCGAGCGCAGCCAACTGACGGCGCGGGTGATGTCGGTGGCGTTGCTGGTGCCGGCACTATCGCCAGCATTGGGTGGGGTGATTGTCGACACTGTGGCATGGCGCTGGATCTTCTACGCCAACTTGCCACTGGCCTTGGTGACCCTGCTGCTGGCCTTGTTGTGGATAAAACCCGACGCGCCCACCCGCGTGCGCCCACCTCTGGACCTGAGCAGCATTTTCAAACAGGTTGCCAGTCCGATGCTGCGCGTGGCGATGCTCGTCTACCTGTGCATACCCGGGGTGTTTATCGGCACCAGTCTGATCGCCATCCTTTATGTGCGCAGCTTGGGCTATGACGCCACCCAAACCGGCGCGCTGATGTTGCCCTGGGCGCTGGCCTCGGCAGTGGCAATCTACCTGAGCAAAAAACTCTTCAATCGCTGCGGCCCCAAACCCTTGTTGCTGGCGGGCATGGCGCTGCAATGCGCTGGCATCCTGTTGCTCAACGAGCCCGCGCTGATTATTGCGGCCTACGTCTTGATGGGCCTGGGCGGCAGCCTGTGCAGCAGCACTGCGCAAACTCTGGCCTTTCTGGATATTCCCGCCGAGCGCATGGGCCACGCCAGTGCGTTGTGGAACATGAACCGTCAAGTAAGCTTCTGCGTCGGCGCCGCCGTGCTCAGTGCAATACTGTCGGCCTTGGATTCCTTCGCCATAACCTTCACGATGGCGGCAGCTCTGACCCTGTTGCCGCTTTTCGCAGTGTTGCGCCTGGATGCTTCCAGAGTACGCACGCTGCTTCACCCTTGCAGCGAGCCCAAGCATGATTGACTACAGCGATTTTTTCGAAGAAGTGATCCAGACCCACGTCGAGATCGAGCAATGGTTTGCCGGGGTTGCGCCTCAGGGCACGCTGGAAAATCTGCTCGCGCGCTTCTCACCCGAGTTCAGCATGATCGCGCCCGCCACCGGTACGCGGGTCAACAGGGCCGGGGTCAATGCGTTGTTTACGCGCCTGGGCGGGATGCGTCCGGGGTTGAAAATCACCTTGAGTGAAATGACCGGCATCGACCGCCATGCGCGCGGCGCCACGGTGACGTATCGCGAGCATCAGATTGACGACAGCGGCACCCAGACCGACCGCCGCGCCACGGTGGTGTTCGAGAAACAGGCCAGTGGCGCGCTGCTGTGGCGACACCTGCATGAAACCTTTATCAAAGCCTGACGCGGTCAACTGTGGGAGCGGGTAAGCCCCCCCACAGTTTAGTTTTGTGTTGGGTTGACGATCACGGTGCAGGTAATCCCTGCCGCCAACAACACGCCTTCCGGCACTTCATCAATGTGAATCCGCACCGGCACGCGCTGAGCCAGGCGCACCCAGTTGAAGGTCGGGTTCACATCGGCGATCAGTTCACGGCTCTCGGGGTTGTCGCGGTCGTAGATGCCACGGGAGATGCTTTCCACATGGCCCTTCAAGGTCTCGCCGCTCATCAGCTGCATATCGGCTTTGTCGCCCACCTTCACGTGGGGCAGTTTGGTTTCTTCGAAGAAGCCATAGACCCAGAACGAGTTCATATCCACCACAGCCATCTTCGCTTCGCCGATACGCGCATAGTCGCCACGATGCACGTTGAGGTTGGTGACGTAGCCGTCCACCGCCGCCAGCACACGGGTACGTTTCAAGTTGAGTTCAGCGGCCTCCAGTTGCGCCAGGGCGTGCTGATAATCGGCCAGGGCCGAGTCGGCGATGTTGCTGGCGTCGTCGCGGTTTTCCCTGGAGATCACTAGCGCGTCCAGGTCGGCGCGGCGGTGCGCGTTGACCTTGCGCATTTCCCAAGTGGCCTTGCGGGAGGCCACCAGCGATTGCGCTTGCTTGACGGCAATGCGGTAGTGCTCGGGGTCGATCTGCATCAGCAGGTCGCCTTTTTTCACCAACTGGTTATCGCGTACCGGCACGTCCACCACTTCGCCGGTAACGTCAGCCGCCACATTGATAATGTCGGCGCGCACGCGACCATCGCGGGTCCACGGCGTTTGCATGTAGTGCACCCACAACGTGCGGCCAATCCAGATCGCCAACGCCAGCACCAGCAAGGTGGCGAGCAGGCTGAAAAACTTTTTCATCGGGGCATTCTCAACGGTAGACGCTCAGCGCCAGGGCGCCGAACAGGCAAGCGAACAGGCTCAGGCGCAGCAGCGCCGGGTGCCAGAAGAAACGGTACAGGTCGAACCCGGCCAGGAAGCGGTCAACCGCCCAGGCCAGCCCCGCTGCGATCAAGAACATCAGGGTCATGGTCGGCATATAGATGCCGTGGAATGCAATTTCACGAGGCATTCGGGGCTCCTTTGAGGGCGGCCAGAGGCGATTGCGGGTCGAGCAACGAGGTGCGAATAAAGTGCAGGTAGCTCTTCACCCGGCGCAGGGCCGAGGTGTCGAAGTGCGGGGCGAAGGGTTCGTCGGTGGCCTGCACGCGGCTGATCGCATGGTCGACGGCAATCAACCCGCGCTCCAGGTTGCTGGCGCTGGGTTGCAGGAACAGCCGCACCAGCGAGCGTCCCATCACGCGGATCGCCTGGCGCCACGGCTGCGACTCGGCATACGCCGGGTGCACCGGCAAAATCGCCTGCTCCTTGCGCAGTTCGATGATCGCGTGGCCGACCTCCAGCACCACGAACATCCAGCGCAGCAAATCGCGTTGCACCTGCGGCTGGCCGGCCGCGAGGCCATACGCTTGGTGCAGCAGGTCACGGGTGCGGCTTTCAAAGCTCGACGCCAGGCCCTTGAGCTTGCCGCTGATGGCATACACCACCTGCTCACGCAGGTCTTGCTCCAGGCGGCGCCACAACCAGCGGCTGTTGGGCGGCAAAATGATCGCCCCCGCCGCCGCGCATACCAGCATGCCGATGACCATGGCGATGTAGTCGTTGATAAAGGTGTAGGGGTTATAGACCGTGAGGTTGTCGGGCACCGAGCCGGTGCTGAAGAAGATCAACAGGCCCACACCCACACCGGCGTATTGCGGGCGGGAGGAGAGGAAGGCACCGAAGATGATCACCGGCGCCAGCATCACGCACAGCAGCGGGAAACCGTCGATCCAGGGGAACACGAAGAACATTTCGACAAAGCCGACCAAGGCGCCGATCAAGGTGCCGCAGGCCATCTGGAACGCCATGCGCTTGGGGTTGGGCGTGGCAGCAGACAGGCCCACCGTGGCCGCCGCGATCAGGGTCATGGTGGCGCCGCTGGGCCAGGCCGTGGCCACCCAGTAACTGCCCAGCACAACCAGGATAAACGAGGCGCGCACACCGGCAGCGGCACAGGCCAACCAGTTGGTCTTTGGCGTGTAGGCTTCGTGCCAATCCTCCCGCGCATGGCGATGCTCGGCCAGGGACGCGTGGGTTTGCGCGTAGTTGTGCAGGTCGTCGACGAAGCGGTACAGCAGCTCGTAGGCAGTGTGGAAATCCAACTGCTCGGCGTCCGTCGGGTTGTCTTCCTGGAAGCTCGCCCGCAGGCTGCGCACCTTGGCGGGCAGGCCGTCCTTGTAGGCGCTCAGTTGGTTGACCAGGCGCGCGGCATCCAAGCTGGTGAGGGCGCGGCCAGAGAAGCCGTCGAGCACTTCGGCCAGGTCTTGCAGGCCGGGCTTGATCGCTGCCACTACATGGTCGGCCTCATCGGCGCGCAAGCGTTCAAGCAATTGGTGCAAGGCGTTGAAGCGCGTGGTGATGCTCATGAATTCGCTGTTAAGGCGACTGAGCCGCCCGTTACGCCGACGCATGTGCGGGTCTTCGAACACGGTGACGCTGCGCAGGCCTTCCAGCCCCACGGCTTCGGCAATAAAGCGCACGTTGCTGGCCTCGAAACCTTCGCGTTGGCTGCGCCCGCGCAGGCCATCGGTCACAAACAGCGCGAACACACCGAAGCGCTGGTACAGCGCGTTGCGCATGGCGGCGCTGGAGGTCTGCGGCAGGATGGCGGCGCTGACCAGTGTCGAGCACAGTATCCCCAGGGAGATTTCCAGCACCCGCCACACCGCCGCCATGAAGGCGCCGTCCGGGTGGGCCAGGGCCGGCAGGCCGACCATCGCCGCGGTGTAGCCGGCGAGCACGAACCCATAGGCGCGAAAGTTACGATTGCGCGTGGCGCCAGCGGTGCAAATGCCGACCCAGATCGCCAGCGCACCGAGGAACAGTTCGGTGTTCTGCGCAAACAAAGCGATCAACAGCACCATCACCGCCGAGCCTGCCAAGGTCCCGAGGAAGCGATAGAAACTCTTGGCGAACACCTGGCCGCTCTGGGGCTGCATCACGATAAATACGGTGATCATCGCCGTGCGCGGTTGCGGCAGTTCCAGGCGCATCGCCAGCCACAGCGTCAGGAACGCAGCGACCAGCACTTTGAAGATATACACCCAGGTCACGCCATCACTGCGTGCCCAGTCGAAAAAACCACGGCGCCACTCAAGGGAATGCAGCCAGCGCAGCGGTGCAGGCAAGGGAGTCATCAAGGCCTACTCAGTGATCAAACACGGCGAGCGCCGCCGGAGTCTTGCTTGGGAGTGTCTTGGCAGCCGTGGGCACATCGTCGCCAGCACCGAGGCCGCCGCCCAAGGCGGTCACCAGCTCGGCATGGGCGCTGAGGCGTGCCGCCTGCACCTGTTGTGCGATCTGCTGCTGGCGAAACAACAAGGTTTGGGCGTTGAGCACGTTGAGGTAATCAGTGAGGCCACGCTGATAGGCGATCATGGCGATGTCGTAGGTTTTCTGCGCCGAGGCCACCGACTGCGCGGCAAAAACCGATTGCTTGTCCATGGATTCGCGGCGGATCAACTGGTCGCTGATGCCCTTGAGCGCATTGACCAGGGTCTGGTTGTACTGGGCCACCGCGATGTCGTAGCCGGCACTGGCTTCACCCAATTGCGCACGTAGACGGCCGCCGTCGAAGATCGGCAAGGTGATCGCCGGGCCGACGTTGTAGTTGAATTTCTTGCCGGCCAGAAACGCCAGCATACCGCCGCCGGTGGCCATGTAGCCGAGGCTGCCGACCAGGTCGACGTTGGGGTAGAAGCCTGCATGAGCCACATCGATACCCCGCGCCTGGGCCGCTACCTGCCAGCGACTGGCGACCACGTCCGGGCGTTGGCCGAGCAATTGCGCGGGCAGGCTGGAGGGCAATTTCAACGGCGCGGCGAGGGCCAGGGTCGGGCGCTGCAACTGCGCGCCCTCCCCCGGGCCTTTGCCGGCCAACGCCGCCAGTTGGTTACGGCTCAGGGCGATTTCCTCGTCCAGGGCATCCAGTTGGCGATGGGTTTCCGGCAGCGGGGTTTCGGCCTGGCTGACGTCAAAGTGAGTACCGATCCCGGCGGCCAGGCGTTTGTTGGCCAGGTCCAGGATCTGCTGTTGCTGGGCCAGGGTGGCGGCCGCGATGTCATGGTTGGCGTACTGCAACGACAGCTGGATATAGGCGCGCACCACGTTGTTTTGCAGTTCGAGCTGGGCCAGGCGCGCTTCGGCGGCGCTCATGTGCGCCAGGTCGACGGCGCGTTCGGTCGTGTTGCTTTCCCGGCCCCACAGGTCGAGGGCGTAGCTCAGGCCCAGGGACGAATTGTTGTCCCAGGTGTTGGCGCCGCTCAATTGGCCGGGGCCGTAGAACTGATCCTTCGGCCAGTTGTGACGCTTGAGGGTGGTGTCGCTGTTGACCTGCAGCGACTCGGCCGACTCGGCCACGCCGGCCAGCGCTCGGGCTTGCCGCACACGGGCGGCGGCCACGGCCAGGCTGGGGCTGTTGCGGGTGGCGAGTTCGACCCAACGGTTGAGCTGCGGGTCGCCGTAGGCCTGCCACCATTGGGCGGTGGGCCAGTGGGCGTCGCGGTCGGCGCTCTGGATCGCGGCGTCGGTGGCCAGGGTATTGGCGTTGATCGCCTGGCCTTGCGGGGCGATTCCTCCGGTTCCGATGCAACCGCTGATGACTGACGTTAAAGCCCAAACACTGAGAGTCTTCAGCTCTCTGCTGATGCGACGCGGCACGGCAAGCGAATTCCTGAGAGGGTGTTGCGGGAGAGGTGGCGCAATTCTAGGCGGCGCCAGGGAGGACGATAAGCTGGTATTCCTGTGAATCTTTGTTACCGTTCAGGCGATAATCCGTTGGTAGGGATCACTGAAAGCGTAACTTTCTGTCACAATTTGCTATCTCCCTTGAGAACACTCCATGGACACTTTGCAAAACATGCGCGCCTTCAGTTGTGTGGCCGAAGCCGGCAGCTTCACCGCCGCCGCCGTGCAACTGGACACCACCACGGCCAACGTCTCGCGCGCGGTCTCCAACCTTGAGGCCCACCTGCAAACCCGCTTGCTCAACCGCACCACCCGACGCATCGCGCTGACCGAAGCCGGCAAACGCTATTTGCTGCGCTGCGAGCAGATCCTCGCCTACGTCGAAGAGGCCGAGGCCGAGGCCAGCGACGCTCACGCGCGCCCGGCCGGGCAGTTGAAAGTGCATACCATGACCGGCATCGGCCAGCATTTCGTCATTGACGCCATTGCCCGCTACCGCCGCACCCATCCCGACGTGACCTTCGACCTGACCCTGGCCAACCGCGTGCCGGATTTGCTCGATGAGGGCTATGACGTGTCCATCGTGCTGGCCAGCGAGCTGCCGGACTCAGGTTTCGTGTCCCAGCGCCTGGGCATCACCTACAGCATCGCCTGCGCCTCGCCGGACTACGTCAAGGCCAAGGGCTGCGCACAGCGGCCCCAGGACTTGCTCAACCATGCGTGCCTGCGCCTGGTCAGCCCAGTGGTCCAGTTGGACAAATGGACCTTCAACGGCCCTGAAGGCCAGGAAAGCGTGGCGATCAACAGCTCGCCGTTCCTGGTGAACTCGGCCGACGCGATGAAAACCGCGATCACCAGCGGCATGGGCGTCGGCCTGCTGCCGGTGTATGCCGCCATCGAAGGGCTGCGCAATGGCACGCTGGTGCGGGTGATGCCGACCTACCGTTCCCAGGAGCTGAACCTGTACGCCATCTACCCCTCGCGCCAATACCTGGATGCAAAGATCAAAACCTGGGTGGAATACCTGCGCGGTTCGTTGCCGGAAATTCTGGCGGCGCACCAGGCGGAGTTGGTGGCGTATGAGTTGAGCGGTGGTGTGGGTAGCGTGCGGATGGCGAACTGATTTTGGCATGCTGCTTCCCCGCCCCCTATAAATTCATTGTGGGAGCAGGCAAGCCAGCTCCCACATGTTGAGTGGAGTTCTGCAATGAAAAAGACTGTCCTGGCCTTCAGCCGTATCACCCCGCCCATGATCGAACGCCTGCAACAGGATTTCGAGGTGATCGTGCCCAACCCCAAGCTGGGTGACATCAACGCACAGTTCAACGAAGCCCTGCCCCATGCCCATGGCTTGATCGGCGTGGGCCGCAAGCTGGGCCGCGAGCAGCTTGAAAGCGCAAGCAAGCTGGAGGTGGTGTCCAGCGTGTCGGTGGGCTACGACAACTACGACGTGCCGTACCTCACCGAGCGCGGGATCCTGCTCACCAACACCCCCGATGTGCTCACCGAGAGCACTGCCGACCTGGCCTTTGCGTTGCTGATGAGCAGCGCCCGCCGCGTGGCCGAATTGGACGCCTGGACCAAGGCCGGCCAATGGAAAGCCAGCGTGGGCGCGCCTTTGTTTGGTTGCGATGTGCACGGCAAGACCCTGGGCATTGTCGGCATGGGCAATATCGGCGCGGCCGTGGCCCGGCGTGGGCGCCTGGGCTTCAACATGCCGATCATTTACAGCGGCAATAGCCGCAAGACCGCGCTGGAGCAGGAACTGGGCGCGCAGTTTCGCAGCCTGGAGCAGTTGCTGGCCGAGGCGGATTTCGTCTGCCTGGTGGTGCCGTTGAGCGACAAGACCCATCACCTGATCAGCACTCGGGAGCTGGGGTTGATGAAGCCCAGCGCGATTCTGATCAATATTTCCCGTGGGCCGGTGGTGGATGAGCCAGCGCTGGTCGAAGCCCTGCAAACCCAACGCATTCGTGGCGCCGGGCTGGATGTGTATGAAAAGGAACCGCTGGCTGAATCGCCGTTGTTCCAGCTGAGCAATGCGGTGACCCTGCCGCATATTGGTTCGGCCACCGGTGAAACCCGCGAAGCCATGGCCAACCGCGCCGTGGACAACCTGCGCAGCGCCCTGCTGGGCCAACGCCCGCAGGATCTGGTGAACCCACAGGCCTGGAAGGGCTGATACTGGACTTAATGTGGGAGCTGGCTTGCCAGCGCCCGCATAAACAGTGCCCGACACAAAAATCCGGTTAAAGCCCAGGCCAGCCAAGTCGATAACTCTCTATAGATCGTCATCCCTGATCCACAGAAGGTTTTTATGTCCACCACCAAAGCCCGCGCAGACTCACTCTCGCTTCTGCTCTTTACCTTGCGCAGCGGCAAGCTGATGGCCATCAACCTGTTGAAAGTCAGTGAGATCATCCCCTGCCCGCCGTTGACCAAGCTGCCGGAGTCCCACCCGCACGTCAAAGGCATCGCCACCTTGCGCGGCGCTTCGTTGTCGGTGATCGACTTGAGCCGCGCCCTGGGTGAAATGCCTTTGCAAGACCCGGACGGCGGCTGCCTGATCGTCACCGATGTCAGCCGTTCCAAGCAGGGCCTGCATGTTCAGGCGGTGAGCAAGATCGTGCATTGCCTGACCACCGATATCCGCCCGCCGCCCTACGGCTCCGGCGGCAATCGGGCGTTTATCACCGGTGTGACCCAGGTGGAAGGTGGCCTGGTGCAGGTGCTGGATATCGAGAAAGTCATCCATGGCATCGCCCCGGCACCGATTGAAGCGGCGCCGACCGACCTGACCATGGAAGAAGCCGAAGTGCTGGGCAACGCCCGCATCCTGGTGGTGGACGACAGCCAGGTGGCTTTGCAGCAATCGGTACACACCCTGCGCAACCTCGGCCTGACCTGCCACACCGCCCGCAGCGCCAAGGAAGCCATCGACGTGTTGCTGGAACTGCAAGGCACGGTTGAACAGATCAACGTGGTGGTGTCGGACATCGAGATGTCTGAGATGGACGGCTACGCCCTCACCCGCACCCTGCGCGAAACCCCGGATTTCAAGGACCTCTATGTGCTGTTGCACACCTCCCTGGACAGTGCGATGAACAGCGAAAAAGCGCGCCTGGCCGGCGCCGACTCGGTGCTCACCAAGTTCTCATCCCCAGAGCTGACCAAATGCCTGGTGGTCGCCGCGCAAACCGTGGCGCAAAAGGGGCTGTAAGCCTTGGCCGAGTATTACCAGTTGCTGCGTCGCGACCTCACCGGCAGCCTGCCCGCCCCGCAGTGGCCAGCGAATACCCGGCTGGATCATTATCGCGATGAGCTAGCTCCGGCGATCCATGCCGTGCTGCGCATGACCCAGGACCAGGGCGGCGGCCGTGTCGGCCACCTGGAGGAGTGGCGCCAGCAGTTCGTCACCGATGCCGACTACGACCCGACGCTGTGCCTGGTGGCCAGTAACCACGACGGTGTTCTCGCAGTGGCCCAATGCTGGACCAGCGCCTTTATCAAGAACCTGGCCGTACACCCCTGTGCCCAAGGCCAAGGGCTGGGCCGCGCCTTGCTGCTGCACAGCTTCCAGGTGTTCAAGCAGCGCAGCGAACCCTATGTCGACCTCAAGGTGCTGGAGAGCAACCTGCGCGCCCGGCAACTGTACGAAAGTGCGGGCATGCGATTTGTGCTGCGCGACGTCGTATCCAAGGGCTGATCCTCACTGGCGCATAACTTGCTTCCAGAGCCCCTGAGCGGTAGATAGAGGTAAAAACCCGTCACCCCTCAAGCGTGCCCTCTGACCTTGCCTGGTGACAGATCCGCCATGAACACACACTTTTCCTGCGTCGGTTGCGGTAAATGCTGCAGCGACCATCACGTGCCCCTGACCCTCGAAGAAGCCCGCAGTTGGGCGGCGGACGGTGGCAACGTCATCGTTCTGGTCGAGGGCTTTCTCGGCAATGGCCTGGGCCTGCCCCTGCAACAACGGGAACACGCCGAGCGCCGCTCAGTGGTCGTGCCCAGCGGCAATACCGAGGCGTTTGTGGCAATTACCTTTGCCGCCTACAACGCCGGACGCTGCCGGAATCTTGACGAAGACAACCGCTGCCGCATCTACGAACGGCGCCCGCTGGTGTGCCGCATCTACCCGATGGAGATCAACCCGCATATCCCGCTGAACCCGAGCGCCAAAGACTGCCCGCCCGAATCCTGGGAGCAAGGCCCCGCGCTGATCGTCGGTGGCGAGTTGATGGACGCACAACTGGCCGAACTGATTCGCCGCTCACGCCAGGCCGACCGTGATGACGTGCAGACCAAAGAAGCGGTGTGCGCGTTGCTCGGCATCCGCACGACCGCGCTCAAGGGCGACGGGTTTACCGCGTACTTGCCGGATATGCAGGCGTTTGCCCAAGCCATTGAACAGGCGGTTGAACAGCCGGCGGTGACCCATGAATGGGTGTTTCATGTGTCCGGGATGGACGTCGCCGAACAGGTGCTGGATGCCGGAGCGCAAATTGCCACTGAGGTGCCAGCCAATTATGCGTTTATCTCGTTGAGGGCGGCTTAAGCCGCTGCGGCCTCATGACGGTATGGGTATCTAATTCAACTTCGGGTGCAAAGCTGCACACACATTAGCGCTCATGGACGGGCGGGCAATACACCGAGGCGATAGGGCTGGAGGATGCGTTGGTATTCGCCATTCTGCATCAGTTGCTCAAGCGCATGATTAAGCTCATTACGCAACGCGGTATCGGTTTTTCGCACCGCGATCGCCACGCTATTACCCAGCAGGCCAGACGACACAGGCGGGCCCATGAAGTCGAAGTCCAGGCCATCGGCCGTGTCGAGCAGGGCTTCACGGATCTCCACGACGCCTTGCAGGGTCGCATCGATATCGCCCGAAACCAGGCTCTGCACCAGTTGGTCGTTCAGCCAGAAACTCCTGATGATCACTCCCGCCGGAGCCCACTGCGACAGGGCGTAGGCTTCACGATTACTGCGCACCAACACCCCGACCCGCTTGCCCTTGAGCAAGCGCCGATCAGGGCGCAGGCCTGAGGTTTTACGCGCCACCAGCCGCGTGGTGATCGGGTAGAGGTCATCGGTGAAACTCACCCGTTTGCGCCGACGGCAGGTGGGCGCCATGCCCATGATCGCGTCGAACTGCCTGGCTTCAAGGGCCGGGAAGTTTTCCATCACGACCTGGTCAACCCAGGTACAGCGCACGTTGAGCTGCTCGCAGAGGGCATTGCCCAGTTCGATATTCAGCCCCACCAATTGCCCTTGGGAATTGCGGCTTTGAAATGGCGGGAAATGCGCGGCAACGGCGAAACGGATTTCACGCCGCGGTTGCACGTCGACGGCAACCGCAGTCGACGAGAGCAAGAGGACGAGCACCGCACAGAGGTGTATCAGGGCCACGGGAATGTCCTTTTCCGGAAAGCTGACTCACCACGCCCCGATGAGCGTCATCGGGACGAAGCAAACGCTGTGCAAGCTTTCAAGAATCGGTCGCGGACCTACAAGCAGAAATTTCTACGGGCAATGTAGGTAACAGCCTATAACGCACCTACGGTTTTAATCTCAGCGTTTACCCATGGACCGGCGAGTGCCCGGAGGCGCCATGCCCGGCGTCTTGGTATGGCCGTTCTTGGCGCCGCCTTTGTACCAGGGCTGGCTGGCATTCTTGGCGCCAGCCAGCTCGCCCGGTTTGAAGGGGAACTTAAACGCCGGGATCTCGGTTTTTTCAACGCCGTCGGCGGTGGCCGAATCGACGAGGTCAGCCGCGTCGACAGGGGGTTGGGTTGGGGAAGTCATAGGGGCTCCGGCGCAGCTATAGGTGTAAAAGCGCGAGTATACGGGGGCAAAGCGGCAAGCGGTAAGCTTCAAGCCACAAGTAAAACGCGCTAGCTGTCGCGGCTGTCAGTTTCGCGTCACCGTGCTGACCGTATTACCGGGCTATAAAGCAGCTACCCAACCTTCAACTGGCAGCTTGCGGCTTAAAGCGTGCAACTGCGTCCCGGCGCCTCCCATGCAGATAAAACGAAACACGGCCCTGATGGTGGGCGTCCTCTTGATACTAGCGGTGGCCGCCTGGGCCGTAACACGGCCTGCCAAGCCCCGGCTGGCTGCGCCCACGGCGATCCCGGTACGGGTGGTGAGCGTCGCGCAACAGGACGTTCCCAGGTTCATCAGCGGCATCGGCTCAGTGCTGTCGTTGCACAGTGTGGTGATTCGCCCGCAGATCGACGGCATCCTCACCCAGTTGCTGGTCAAGGAGGGCCAATCGGTGAAGGCCGGCGACTTGCTGGCGACCATCGATGACCGTTCGATCCGCGCCAGCCTCGACCAGGCCAGGGCGCAATTGGGCGAAAGCCAGGCGCAGTTGCAAGTGGCGTTGGTCAATCTCAAGCGCTACAAAGCGCTGAGCATCGACGACGGCGTGTCCAAACAGACCTATGACCAGCAACAGGCGCTGGTCAACCAGCTCAAGGCCACCGCGCAGGGCAACCAGGCGGCCATTGATGCGGCTCAAGTACAACTTTCCTATACCCAGATTCGCTCCCCGGTCAGCGGCCGCGTGGGCATCCGTAACGTGGACGAAGGCAACTTCCTGCGCATGAGCGACACCCAGGGGCTGTTTACCGTCACCCAGCTCGACCCGATTGCCGTTGAGTTCTCCCTGCCACAACAGATGCTGCCGACCTTGCAGGGCCTGATTGCCGCCCCCACCCGGGCCACCGTCGACGCCTACCTGGGCGCCGACACCGACAACCAGACCGGCGACCTGCTCGGCGAAGGCCACCTGAGCCTGATCGACAACCAGATCAGTTCCACCACCGGCACCCTGCGGGCCAAGGCCGAGTTCAGCAACCCGGCGCATAAGCTATGGCCGGGGCAACTGGTGACCATCAAGGTCCAGACGGCCCTCGACAAGAACGCCCTGGTGGTACCGCCGACCGTGGTGCAGCGCGGGCTGGACTCACATTTCGTGTACCGCGTAAGCGCTGACAAAGTCGAGGTGGTGCCGGTGCAAGTCGCCTACCAGAACAGCGACATCAATATCATCAAAGGCGTGCAGGCCGGCGATGTGCTGGTCAGCGATGGGCAATCGCGGCTCAAGGCCGGTGCGCAGGTGGAGGTGCTCAAGGAGCCGCCGCAAGTGATCCACACCGCCAACGCCGAGGTGCAACCATGAGTGCAAGCCGGTCGCCCTCGGCCTGGTGCGTTGACCATCCGGTCGCCAGCCTGTTGCTGACCTTCGCCCTGGTGTTGCTGGGGATTATTGCCTTCCCGAACCTGGCCGTCGCGCCACTGCCGGAAGCGGAATTTCCGACCATCCAGGTCACCGCGCAACTGCCCGGCGCCAGCCCGGACACCATGGCCTCATCGGTGGCCACGCCTCTTGAGGTGCAGTTCAGTGCCATCCCCGGCATGACCCAGATGACCTCCAGCAGCGCCTTGGGCTCCAGCCTCTTGACCCTGCAGTTCACCCTGGAAAAAAGCATCGACACCGCCGCCCAGGAAGTCCAGGCCGCGATCAACACCGCGTCCGGCAAGTTGCCCAGCGACATGCCGAGCTTGCCCACCTGGAGGAAGGTCAACCCGGCGGACAGCCCGGTGTTGATCCTCAGTGTCAGTTCCAGCAGCATGCCCAGCACCGAGCTGAGCGACTACGTGGAAACCCTGCTGGCGCGCCAGATCAGCCAGATCGACGGCGTCGGCCAGATCAACATCACCGGCCAGCAACGCCCGGCGATCCGCGTGCAGGCGTCGCCCGACAAGCTCGCGGCCATCGGCCTGACGCTCGCCGACATACGCCTGGCCATCCAGCAGTCGAGCCTGAACCTGGCCAAGGGCGCGATCTATGGCGAAAACAGCGTGTCCACCCTGTCGACCAACGACCAGCTGTTTCACCCGGAGGAATACGGCCAACTGATCGTTTCCTACAAGAACGGTGCGCCGGTTCAACTGCGCGATATCGCCAAGGTCATCAATGGTTCGGAAAACGCCTACGTGCAAGCCTGGTCCGGCGATACGCCAGGGGTGAACCTGGTGATTTCACGCCAGCCTGGCGCCAACATCGTCGACACCGTCGACCGCATCCAGGCCGAGTTGCCGCGCCTGCAAGGCATGTTGCCAGCCTCGGTGCAGGTCAGCGTGTTGACCGATCGCACCAAGACTATCCGCGCCTCACTGCATGAAGTGGAAATGACCCTGCTGATCGCCATCCTGCTGGTGGTGGCGGTGATGGCATTGTTCCTGCGTCAACTGTCGGCGACGCTGATTGTGTCTGCGGTATTGGGTGTGTCGCTGGTAGCCAGTTTCGCCCTGATGTATGTGATGGGGTTCAGCCTGAACAACCTGACCCTGGTGGCCATCGTGATCGCCGTGGGCTTTGTGGTGGACGATGCGATTGTGGTGGTGGAGAACATTCATCGGCACCTGGAGGCTGGCCTGGGCAAACGTGAAGCGGCGATCAAGGGCTCGGGTGAAATTGGCTTTACCGTAGTGTCCATCAGCTTCTCGCTGGTGGCGGCGTTTATTCCGCTGCTGTTCATGGGCGGAGTGGTCGGTCGGTTGTTCAAGGAGTTTGCGTTGACGGCCACCGCGACCATTCTGATTTCAGTGGTGGTTTCGCTGACATTGGCCCCGACGCTGGCCGCCTTGTTCATGCGTGCCCCTACCCACCCTGCCCACGCCAAACCCAGCTTCAGCGAACGCCTGCTGGCCGGCTATGCGCGCAACCTGCGCCGGGCCTTGGCGCACCAACGCAGCATGGCCGCGATCTTCGTAGTAACCCTGGCCCTGGCGGTGGTCGGCTATGTGTTCATTCCCAAGGGATTCTTCCCGGTGCAGGACACCGGTTTCGTGCTCGGCACCAGCGAAGCGGCGGCCGATGTGTCGTACAAGGACATGGTCGCCAAGCACAAGGCCCTGGCCGAGATCGTCAAGGCCGACCCGGCGGTGCAGGCGTTTTCCCATTCGGTGGGCGTTACCGGCAGCAACCAGACCATCGCCAACGGCCGCTTCTGGATCGCCTTGAAAGACCGCAGTGAGCGCGATGTGTCCGCCAGCCAGTTCATCGACCGCATCCGCCCACAACTGGCGAAGGTGCCTGGCATCGTGCTGTACCTGCGCGCCGGCCAGGACATCAACCTGAGCTCCGGCCCCAGCCGCGCCCAGTACCAATACGTGCTCAAGAGCAACGACGGCCCGACGCTGAACACCTGGACCCAGCGTCTCACCGAAAAACTGCGCGCCAACCCGGCGTTTCGCGACCTGTCCAACGACCTGCAACTGGGCGGCAGCATCACCCATATCAGCATCGACCGCCAGGCCGCCTCACGTTTCGGGCTGACCGCCACCGATGTCGACCAGGCGTTGTACGACGCCTTCGGCCAGCGCCAGATCAACGAGTTCCAGACCGAGATCAACCAGTACCAAGTGATACTTGAACTGGACAGCCAACAGCGCGGCAAGGCCGAAAGCCTCGACTATTTTTACCTGCGCTCGCCATTGACCAACGAGATGGTGCCGTTGTCGGCCTTGGCCAAAGTCGACCCGCCCACGGTCGGGCCGTTGTCCATCAGCCATGACGGCATGTTCCCTGCTGCCAACCTGTCGTTCAACCTGGCGCCCGGCGTAGCCCTGGGCGATGCAGTGATCATGCTCGACCAGGCCAAAAACGAAATCGGGATGCCGAGCACAATCATCGGCAACTTCCAGGGTGCGGCCCAGGCGTTCCAGAGCTCGCTGGCCAGCCAACCCTGGCTGATCCTCGCGGCGCTGGTGGCGGTCTACATTATTCTGGGTGTGCTGTACGAGAGTTTTGTGCACCCGCTGACGATCATTTCCACCCTGCCCTCGGCGGGCCTCGGTGCGCTGGTCATGCTGTGGCTGCTGGGCCAGGACTTTTCGATCATGGCCTTGATCGGCCTGGTGCTGCTGATCGGCATCGTGAAGAAAAACGGTATCTTGATGATCGACTTCGCCCTGGAGGCGCAGCGGGTACGCGGGCTGCCACCCGAAGATGCGATTTATGAAGCCTGCGTCACGCGGTTCCGGCCGATCATGATGACCACCCTTGCCGCGTTGCTCGGCGCCGTGCCGTTGATGCTCGGCGCAGGCCCTGGGGCGGAACTGCGCCAGCCGCTGGGCATCGCGGTGGTCGGTGGCTTGCTGGTGAGCCAGGCGCTGACGCTGTTCACCACGCCGGTCATATACTTGTACCTTGAACGTTTTTTCCACAGGCCCAAACCAGCGCTGACGCTGGCGACCACACACTGAGGCGGTCATGCGCGTCCTGATTATTGAAGATGAAGAAAAAACCGCGGACTACCTGCACCGCGGCCTGACCGAGCAAGGCTACACCGTCGATGTGGCCCAGGAAGGTATCGAGGGCCTGCACCTGGCGCTGGAAAACGATTACGCCGTGATCGTGCTCGACGTGATGCTGCCCGGGCTGGATGGCTTCGGTGTACTGCGCGCCTTACGCGCCCGCAAGCAGACGCCGGTGATCATGCTCACCGCCCGCGAGCGCGTTGAAGACCGCATCCGCGGCCTGCGCGAAGGCGCCGACGATTACCTGGGCAAGCCGTTTTCGTTCCTGGAACTGGTGGCCCGCCTGCAAGCCCTGACCCGCCGCAGCGGCGGCCATGAACCGGTGCAGGTCACCGTTGCCGACCTGTGGATCGACCTGATCAGCCGCAAGGCCAGCCGCAACGGTGTACGCCTGGACCTGACCGCCAAGGAGTTCTCGCTGCTCAGCGTATTGGCGCGACGCCAGGGCGAGATCCTGTCCAAGACCGCGATTGCCGAGATGGTCTGGGACATCAATTTCGACAGCGATGCCAACGTGGTGGAAGTGGCGATCAAGCGTCTGCGCGCCAAGCTCGACGGGCCGTTCGAACACAAGCTGCTGCACACCATTCGCGGCATGGGCTATGTGCTGGAGAACCGCATACAGGAAAACCACAGTGGTCGCTAATTCCATCGCCCTGCGCCTGAGTGGCATGTTCACCCTGGTGGCGCTGCTGATCTTTCTGTTAATCGGCGGCGCGCTGTACCAGCAGGTCGACCGTGGCCTGGGGCTGTTGCCAGGTGCCGAGTTGGATGCGCGCTACAGCGTGCTGGAATCGTCGATCAATCGCTTCGGCACGCCGGAACATTGGGCCAAGATCAGGTCCAAGCTCAAGCTGTTGGGGGAAGAAGACAAGCGCATCCGTTTCTGGGTGGTCAGCAGCGACCCGAGCTACGAATACGGTGAGCCGGACGCGCAGATTCGCGCCTTTGCCGAAGGCGCCACAGGTAAGCGCGACCTGCGCCTGCCGGGTCACGATTATCCCTTCAAGGTGCTGGTCAGCCAATTTGCAGCCAAGGACCAGCGCCCGGCGTTGCGCTTTATGATTGCCATCGACACGGAGAACTTCCGCGCCACCCAGCATCACTTGCTGGTGGCGTTGATCAGCCTCGCGCTGGTGGGTGTAATACTGGCGGCACTGCTGGGGTTCTGGGTCGCGCGTATCGGCCTCAAGCCCTTGGGCAAACTCTCGGATGAAGCGCAAAAGCTTGCGCCGCCGAAACTCTCCGGGCGCCTGCAATTGTCACCCTTGCCGCCCGAGCTGAGCCAATTCGTCAATTCGTTCAACGCCACCCTCGACCGGGTTGAACAGGCGTATTCGCGCTTGGAATCGTTCAACGCCGACGTTGCCCATGAACTGCGCTCGCCGCTCACCAACCTGATCGGCCAGACCCAAGTCGCGCTGACACGCGGGCGTTCGGCCGAACACTATTTTGAGGTGCTGCAATCGAACCTGGAGGAGCTGGAACGGCTGCGCTCGATCATCAACGACATGCTGTTCCTTGCCAGCGCCGATCAGGGCAGCAAAGCCACCAAGCTGATCGAATGCTCCCTGGCCGATGAAGTGGCCACCACCCTCGACTATCTGGATTTTATCCTCGAAGACGCCCAGGTTCAGGTGCGCGTGGACGGCGATGCCCTGGTGCAGATCGAAAAAGCCCACCTGCGGCGTGCGCTGATCAACCTGCTGAGCAATGCCGTGCAACACACCGCACCCGGACAGATTATCGACGTGCATATCCAGGTGCAGGAGAAGCAGGTGGCAATCGGCGTGACCAACCCCGGCGACGCGATTGCCAGCGAACACTTGCCACGCCTGTTCGAACGCTTCTATCGGGTGGATGCCTCGCGCAGCAACAGCGGGGCCAATCACGGATTGGGGCTGGCGATCGTCAAGGCGATTGCGTTGATGCATGGCGGGGATGTGTTTGTGCGCAGTGAAGGCGGTGGCAATACGTTTGGTATCACCCTGCCGATCTAAACAACTCGGTCAAAATGTGGGAGCTGGCTTGCCTGCGATAGCATCACCACGGTAGGCCTGGCATACCGAGGTGCCTGCATCGCAGGCAAGCCAGCTCCCACAGAAGATCCCATGGCCCTCACTGTTGCGATTTGGGCAATAGTTATTATCTTGTTACACTCTGTATCGCACCGCTCCCCTGCGTTACTTTGACGCATCGATGAGCGCGACGGCAAAGACAGCTGACCACTCACCCGAATTTCCCTCGACTTATTTCCAGGGCTCTACACTGGGAATCTGTCTTAAAGCCGCTGACTTCAGCGGCTTTTTTTTGCCGTGAAAAAAGGCCGGGCACACCCCACGACACTGGCCGTTCATGATTGACCAAAGGAGCTCCACCGGTGAAGAACTCGCTGACGTTCACCCCGTTATTCCTCGCAATCGCAGCAACGATCATCCCGCTTGCCCACGCGGCAGACGCCCCGCCCGTCGAAGGCTTCGTCGAGGGTTCACACCTCACGATCAACACCCGCAACTACTACATGAACCGCGACCGGCGCGATATTCATACCGATGACAGCAAGGAGTGGGGTCAGGGTTTTATCGGCACCTTCGAATCCGGCTACACCCAGGGCCCCATCGGCTTGGGCCTGGACGTCAATGCCATGCTCGGCCTCAAGCTCGACGGCGGTGGCGGTACGGATGGTTCCAGCATCCTTCCGTATGGCAGCGGCAACGGCAAAGCGCCGGGTTCGTTCTCGACGGCTGGCGGCACCTTGAAGCTGCGCGCCTTCGACACCGAACTGAAAGCCGGCGACCTGTTCCTCAACAACCCGGTGATCGCCGGCGGCATGACACGCATGTTGCCGCAGACTTTCCGTGGCGTGAGCCTGACCAACCACAGCTTTGACGGCTGGATGTTCGAAGGTGGCCAGGCCAGTTTCACCAAACTCTATAACCAGAGCGGCCATCGGCGTATTGGTACCAGCTACGGCACGCTGCCCGCCAACACCGACAGCCAGCACCTGGACTGGGCTGGCGTGTCGTTCAGCGGGATCGAGGGGCTGACCAGCAACCTGTACGCGTCCGAGCTCAAGGACGTCTGGCACCAGTATTACTACGACCTGGAATACACCTACGCCCTGAACGACCTGGTCAGCCTGACGCCCGGCCTGCACTACTACCATACCCAGGACACCGGTCAATCGCTGCTGGGGGATATCGACAACAACACCTACAGCCTGCATTTCACCGTGGGCGTGGGTAACCACAGCGTCACAGCGACTTATCAGCGGGTCAATGGCAACACGCCGTTCGATTACATCACCCAGGGCGACAGCGTGTACCTGGACAACTCCCAGCAGTACTCGGATTTCAACGGGCCCAATGAGCGCTCCTGGAAGCTCAAGTACGCCTACGACTTTGCCGGCCTCGGCGTGCCCGGCCTGACGTCCGCCGTGTCCTACATCAGCGGCAAGACCGACCTGACCAAGGTCGACCCCAACAGTCGCGGCTACAGCAACTGGTACAGCGCCGATGGCAAGGATGCCAAGCACTGGGAGCGCGATATCGACCTGAAATATGTGGTGCAGGGCGGCAAGGCCAAGGACTTGGCCGTGCGCCTGCAATGGGCGACCAATCGCGGCAGCAATGGCTACTCGGCGGTGGACCGGGATGTGGATGAATACCGTGTGATCGTGGACTACCCGATCAACGTGTTCTGAGTACAGGTAGGAGCGAGCTTGCTCGCTCCTACAGGTTGGCTTTGCGCCATATTTAAGAGTTGCTACTACGCTAAGGGCATTCTCAATGCAGAAGTGTGCCCGATGAGTTCAAGCCCTACCCGCCCCAACCGCCGCCCGGAGCGCCTGCTGATCCTGGGCAGCACGCTCACGGTGTTGCTGATCGTGGGGGTCGTCACTGCGCTGCTGATTCGTGAACATGCCAACACCCTGCAGACGGCCAAGCGCACCGCCAACACCATCACCCAATTGATCGACGCTGACGTGCTGCGCAATGTCGAACTTTACGACATGGCCCTCAAAGGCTTGATCAGCGCCACCGAGCGCACCGACCTGCAAGACGTTTCAGAGAGCATCCGTCATTTGGTGCTGTTCGATCGTTCCGCAGCGGCGCCCTACAAGGGCGATATCCTGCTGTTGGACCCGGCTGGCGAGGTGATTGCCGATTCCTCCCTGCTCACGCCCAAACTGGGTAACTTTGCCGACCGGGACTACTTTCGGGCGCACCGCACCAACCCCGACCTGGGCCTGTATATCAGCCGTCCGTTCATGGCGCGCTGCCAGTGTGCCGACCCCTGGCGCATCGCGTTCAGCCGTCGCGTTTCGTCACCGGATGGGCGCTTCCTGGGAGTGGCAGTCGCGTCCATGCGCCTGTCGTACTTTCATCAGTTATTCAGCAGCTTGAACATCGGCAGCAACAGCACCATCAACCTGCTCAACCACCAAGGCATCCTGCTGGCGCAAGAGCCTCTGCTGGAAGCAGATATCGTCGACAAGGACCTGAGCCAGCGCCCGAATGTGGCGCGCATGCTGCGCGAACGGGACGGCAGCTTCCAAAGTATCTCCAGTGTCGATCGCCAGGCACGGCTCTACAGTTTTTCGAATGTGGGCAACTTGCCGCTGATCGTGGCAGTGGCCTTGTCCAGCAATGAAATGTTCGCCCCCTGGCGACGCGCGGCGTGGCTGGTCAGCATCGCGACCGGAGTGTTGTGCGTGGGCCTGTTGTGGCTGACCTGGGCACTGTGCATGGAGCTGCGCCGTCGCCATCGCGCCGAACAGGTGCTGTCAGAACTGGCAGCCACCGACGCCCTTACCGGCCTGGCCAACCGCCGCACGCTGGACGAACGCTTGCGGCTGGAATGGGACCGGGCACAACGCTCCATCGAGTCGTTGAGTGTGCTGATGATCGATGTGGACCACTTCAAGGCCTTCAACGACCGCCACGGCCACCAGGGCGGCGATGAGGCGTTGCGCGCAGTCGCGCAGGTGATCGCCAGCCATATCCGCCGCCCTGCCGACCTGGCGGCGCGCTATGGCGGAGAGGAGTTCGCGGTGGTGTTACCCAATACCGACGCCAAGGGGGCGTGGGTGATCGCCGAGCATATCCGCAAGGGGGTCCAGCACTTGCCGCGCAAGGCCGGGGATGAGCAACCAATCACGGTGAGCATCGGCATGAGTACTTGGCAAAAGCACAGCCGTATTTCCCTTGAAGACCTGCTGCTCAAGGCTGACCAAGCGTTGTATCAGGCCAAGCACAGCGGCCGTAACCGGATAGTGGATGTTTCAAAGACCTCAAACTGATGAGGTCAGGTGTGGGAGCTGGCTTGCCTGCGATGGCGGTGGGGCAGCTATCTATAAGCTAACTGGCCGACCGCTATCGCAGGCAAGCCAGCTCCCACATTTGGATATTCGTCAGGCATAAAAAAAGGCCACCTGAAGGCAGCCTTTCAAAACTAAAGAAAGAGAGTTGTTACTTACACCGCCGCAACGGGACGCATGTAAGAGATCGGTGCGGTGCTGGCATCTTCGAAGGTCACGACTTCCCAAGCGTCTGTCTGCTCAATCAACTTGCGCAGCAGCTGGTTGTTAAGGGCGTGGCCCGACTTGAAGCCTTTGAACTCGCCTATCAGGCTATTGCCCAGCAGGTAGAGGTCACCGATTGCATCGAGGATCTTGTGCTTCACGAATTCGTCTTCGTAGCGAAGGCCGTCTTCGTTCAGTACACCATCCGCGTCGACCACAATGGCGTTTTCCACGCTGCCGCCGAGTGCGAGGTTGTGCTTGCGCAGGTACTCGATGTCACTCATGAAACCAAAGGTACGGGCGCGGCTGACTTCTTTTACAAACGAAGTGCTGGAAAAATCCACGCTTGCACTTTGGGTGCGGTCACGGAATACCGGGTGATCGAAATCGATCTCAAAGCTCACTTTAAAGCCTTCGAACGGGACGAAGGTGGCGCGCTTGTCGCCGTCTTCTACTGTCACTTCCCGCAGAATGCGAATGAACTTCTTGGCTGCGTCCTGTTCTTCCAGGCCGGCAGATTGAATCAAGAATACGAAGGGTCCAGCGCTGCCATCCATGATCGGGACTTCGGACGCGGAGAGCTCGACGTAGGCGTTATCGATGCCCAGGCCAGCCATGGCCGAGAGCAAGTGCTCCACCGTGTCCACTTTGACGTCACCGTTGACCAGAGTGGTCGACATCGTGGTTTCGCCAACGTTTTCCGCGCGAGCAGGAATCTGCACCACAGGGTCCAGGTCGGCACGAACAAACACGATGCCGGTGTCGACAGGTGCGGGCTTGAGGGTCAGGTATACCTTCTCCCCGGAGTGCAGACCTACACCTGTGGCACGGATAATATTCTTCAGGGTGCGTTGTTTAATCATGGCTTGGACCGCTTCAGCGCAAATTGCGAACTGGTATCAACAAAGGCTGGCGATAATAACAGACCAGACCTTTGCTGAACACCAATCACCTTCATAGCCCTGATACATTCCATTAATCGGCCTGACGACGCAGGAATGCCGGGATGTCCAGGTAGTCCAGGTCATCTTGCGGATTCGGGCTACGGGACGCCGCAGCACCGGCCTGAGCCTGGTTGCGCATCACGGTCGGACGGTCCAGGTCACGGTAGTTCACCGACGGCAGTTCCTGGCGAGCAGGGGCTGGGGCAGCAGTTGCCTGGCTGGCCTGGCTAGTGTGCAGGGTGTTGTCGATGACCTTTACAGGCTTCTCGATTTTCGCACCCAGGCCGGTCGCAACCACGGTTACATGCAGTTCGTCGCGCATGTCCGGATCGATAACGGTACCCACCTTGACCATGGCGTGCTCGGACGCGAAGGCTTCGATGATGCTACCCACGTCGGAGTACTCACCCAGGGACAGGTCGGGACCGGCGGTGATGTTCACCAGGATGCCGCGTGCGCCTTGCAGGTTCACGTCTTCGAGCAACGGGTTGCGGATGGCCGCTTCGGTGGCCTCGCGTGCACGGTTCGGACCGCTGGCGCAGCCAGTGCCCATCATCGCCATGCCCATTTCGCTCATGACCGTACGAACGTCGGCAAAGTCGACGTTGATCATGCCCGGACGCTTGATGATGTCGGAGATACCGCGAACGGCACCGGCCAGTACATCGTCAGCCTTGGCGAACGCAGACAGCAGGCTTGCGTCCTTGCCCAGGATGGTCAGCAGTTTCTCGTTGGGGATGGTGATCAACGAGTCGACGCTTTCAGACAGCAGACGGATACCTTCGTCGGCGATCTGCATGCGCTTGCGGCCTTCGAACGGGAACGGACGCGTCACGACAGCAACGGTCAGAATCCCCATTTCCTTGGCCACTTCGGCAATGATCGGTGCAGCACCGGTACCGGTACCGCCGCCCATGCCGGTGGTGATGAACACCATGTTGGTGCCTTGCAGCACTTCGGCAATACGCTCGCGGTCTTCCAGGGCGGCTTGACGGCCGACTTCCGGATTGGCGCCAGCGCCGAGGCCTTTGGTCACCGCGGTGCCCAATTGCAGGATGGTCCGCGCGCCGATGCTTTTGAGCGCCTGGGCATCAGTGTTGGCGCAGATGAACTCAACGCCTTCAATGTTGCTCTTGACCATGTGGTTGACAGCGTTGCCGCCGCCACCGCCGACACCGATTACTTTGATAACCGGGCTAGCGGGGATGTTGTCTACGAGTTCGAACATGTTCCCTCTCCTTTCATTTTCTCTAGTTTTTTCGCCTACTGCTTGTTGCGGGTGTTGCGGTGTCGCGGTAAATCTTTAGAAATTGCCTTGTACCCAGCTTTTGATCCGGTCCAGCAGCGGCGCTTTCTCATCGTCATCGCTGCGGTAGCTGTCACGGATGCTCGGGCCCGACAGGGAAATGCCGTCGGTCTGCTTTTGCAGCCCGTACAACAGCAAGCCCACACCGGTGGAATAAATCGGGTTGCGCACCACGTCGCCCAGGCCCTTCACGCCATGGGGCACGCCCAGGCGCACCGGCATGTGGAAGATCTCTTCGGCCAACTCGACCGCGCCTTCCATCTTCGAGGTACCACCGGTCAGCACGATGCCGGCCGGGATCAAATCTTCGTAGCCGCTGCGGCGCAGTTCAGCCTGAATCAGGGTGAACAGCTCGTCGTAGCGTGGCTCGACCACTTCGGCCAGGGCCTGGCGCGACAGCTCGCGGGGTGGACGATCACCCACGCTTGGCACCTTGATGGTCTCACCGGCACCGGCCAGCTTGGCCAGGGCGCAGGCGTAGCGGATCTTGATTTCTTCGGCGTACTGGGTCGGTGTGCGCAACGCCATGGCGATGTCGTTGGTGACCTGGTCGCCGGCAATCGGGATCACGGCGGTGTGACGAATCGCACCCTCGGTGAAGATCGCGATGTCGGTGGTGCCGCCGCCGATGTCCACCAGGCACACGCCCAGCTCTTTTTCGTCGTCGGTCAGTACCGAGTAGGCCGAGGCCAACTGCTCGAGAATGATGTCGTCGATTTCCAGGCCGCAGCGGCGCACGCATTTTTCAATGTTCTGTGCGGCGTTGACGGCGCAGGTCACCACGTGAACCTTGGCTTCCAGGCGAACGCCCGACATGCCCAGGGGCTCGCGCACGCCTTCCTGGTTGTCGATCACGTAGTCCTGCGGCAGGGTGTGCAGCACGCGCTGGTCCGCCGGGATCGCCACGGCCTGGGCGGCGTCGAGGACGCGCTCAAGGTCGGCCGAGCTGACTTCACGGTCGCGGATCGCCACGATGCCGTGGGAGTTCAGGCTACGGATGTGGTTGCCCGCCACGCCGACGAACGCCGAGTGAATCCGGCAACCGGCCATCAGCTGCGCTTCTTCGATAGCGCGCTGGATCGACTGCACGGTGGACTCGATGTTCACCACCACGCCCTTCTTCAGGCCCCGGGACGGATGCGTGCCAATACCGACGATTTCGATCGCGCCGTCTTCCCCGACCTCGCCCACCAGCGCCACCACCTTGGAGGTGCCGATATCGAGACCGACGATCATTTTGCCGCTTTGCACGTTTACCATGGGTCCTGCCTCTTCTTAATTCTTCGCGACAGCGGGTTGTGCTGCCGTGGGCGCAGCCGGTGTACGCCAGCCGACGGCCAGGCCGTTGGCGTAACGCAGGTCGACGCTCGCAATGTTCGTAATCTGTTCTTTCAAGGTTTTTTCATAGATGGCAATAAAGCGGCGCATCTTTTCCACCAAGCGGTCGCGTCCCAGCAACAACTCGATGCCCGGGCCGGAACTGCCTGCCCCGGTCGTCAAAAACCAGCTGCCCCGCTCACGCAATTCCAGGCGTGCAATGGAGAAGCCCAGTGGCCGCAGCATCTGGCTCAAGGCCTGGTACTGCTGCATCACTTGCTGCTGCGCCCGCTGCGGCCCGAACAGCTGCGGCAGGTGTTCATAATTGGCCAGCTCACGCGGGGTGAACGCCTGGCCCTGGTTGTTCAACAGCGCTTCATCGCCCCAACGGGCCACGGGCAGTTGTTCTTCCAGGCGGATCGTGACCTGGTCCGGCCATACACGGCGAACTTCGGCGTGGGCGATCCACGGCATCTGTTCCAGCTCCGAGCGCATGCCAGCCAGGTCGATGGTAAAGAAGCTCGCCGCCAGGTATGGGCCGATGCGCTGCTGTACCGCTTGCTGGCTGATGTAGCTCAAGTCGCCCTGCACGCTGATCTTGGTGATCGGCCGGTCGGCATACGGCAACAGACGCTGCGCGCCTTCGTACGTGCCAAAGCCCAGCACCACCAGCAGCACCGGCCAGAACAGCGCCTTGATAAAACCAAAGTTGGCTTTTGGCAGGCGCGCCGACATCGGCTCTTTAGCCACCATTCGGCTTGCACCCCGTGGCACCGGCTTGCGGCTCGGTGCTTGTGGGGGCTGATGACGAAGCGATGCGCCGTTCATGTGTTTAGCCTCTTGGCTCAATGCTGTCGGCCAGGATCGCCAGCACTAACTGCTGGAAATCCAGACCGGCGGCACGGGCTGCCATGGGAACCAGGCTGTGGTCGGTCATGCCCGGTGCGGTGTTGACTTCAAGGAACCAGAAATTCCCTTGGTCATCCTGCATCACGTCTGCCCGCGCCCAACCGGCGATACCCAGCGCCTCACAGGCTTTCGCCGTGAGGTCCATCAATTCCTGTTCCTTGGTTGCTTCGAGCCCACACGGGATCCGGTACTGAGTATCGGAAGCCAGGTACTTGGCGTCGTAGTCATAAAAGGTGTGGGGCGTGCCCAAAGCGATGGGCGGCAATACCTGGCCACGCAGGGTGGCGATGGTGTACTCGGGACCGGAAATCCACTGTTCCACCAACACTTGCGAATCGTAGGTACTTGCCGCTTTCCATGCGTCGATCAATTCGGCGGCCGAGTTCACTTTGGCCATGCCGATACTGGAGCCTTCATGGGCTGGTTTGACGATCAAAGGCAGGCCCAGTTCCTTGGCCGCAGAAATACAATCGTCTTCACTGCACAGTACGGCGTGACGTGGGGTCGGAATGCTCAGGCTGTGCCACACCTGCTTGGTGCGCAACTTGTCCATCGCCAAGGCCGATGCGAGGATGCCGCTGCCGGTGTAAGGGATGCCGGCGCATTCGAGCAGGCCCTGCATGCTGCCGTCCTCACCGCCGCGGCCGTGAAGAATGAGAAAGGCGCGGTCGATTTTTTCAGCCTGCAGACGGGCAAGGAAGTCATCGCCCACATCGATACCGAAGGCATTCACGCCAGCACTTTGCAGCGCCTCAAGCACCGCATTGCCGGACTTGAGCGACACTTCGCGCTCAGCGCTCTTGCCGCCGAACAACACGGCCACGCGACCGAAGTCGGCAGGCGCAAGGGTGGAAAACAGGGAGCCGTAATCAGTGGTCATTTCGACTTCCCCTTGGCGGCGGCTGCAAACAGCGGGCTCGCCAGCAACTTGGGCGCAAGGCCACCGATATCACCGGCGCCCTGGCACAGCAGGATGTCGCCGGCGCGCAGCAGCGGCTTGACGATAGGCGCCAGGTCCACGCCACGCTCGATGTAGATCGGGTCCAACTGGCCGCGCTGGCGGATGCTGTTGCACAACTTGCGGCTGTCAGCGCCCGGGATCGGTTCTTCACCGGCCGGGTAGACTTCCATCAGCAGCAGCACGTTGGCATCGGCCAGTACATTGACGAAATCGTCGTACAGGTCGCGGGTGCGGCTGTAGCGGTGCGGCTGGTACACCATAACCAGCCGGCGCTCCGGCCAACCACCGCGCACGGCCTTGATAACGGCCGCAACTTCGGTCGGGTGGTGCCCGTAGTCGTCCACCAGCATCACGTCACCACCTTCAACCGGCAGTTGGCCGTAGACCTGGAAGCGACGGCCCACACCGGCAAAGCGCGACAGGCCCTCGACGATGGCTTCATCGCTGACGCCTTCATCGGTGGCAATGCAGATGGTCGCCAAAGAGTTCAGCACGTTGTGGTTGCCCGGCATGTTCACCGACACGTCCAGCGGCTCGCGATCGGGGCGCAGCACGGTGAAGAAGGTTTGCATGCCTTCCTGGCGCACATTGATTGCGCGCACGTCGGCGTCTTCGCTGAAGCCGTAGGTCACGGTAGGGCGTTTGACCTGGGGCAGGATTTCACGCACCACCGGGTCGTCCAGGCACACCACCGCCAACCCGTAGAACGGCAGGTTGTGCAGGAAGTCGACGAAGGTTTTCTTCAACTTGTTGAAGTCGCCATCGTAGGTCGCCATGTGGTCTTCGTCGATGTTGGTGACGACGGCAACCAGCGGTTGCAGGTGCAGGAAGCTCGCGTCACTTTCATCGGCTTCGGCGATCAGGTAGCGGCTGGTGCCGAGCTGGGCATTGGTACCGGCTGCATTCAGGCGGCCACCGATGACGAAGGTCGGGTCCAGGCCACCGGCGGCGAACACCGAGGCGATCAGGCTGGTGGTGGTGGTCTTGCCATGGGTACCGGCGACGGCGATGCCGTGGCGATAGCGCATCAGCTCGGCGAGCATCTCGGCACGCGGCACCACAGGGATACGGCGCTCAAGGGCGGTGGCCACTTCCGGGTTGGACGTGTTCACGGCGCTGGACACCACCAGCACGTCAGCCTCGGCGGCGTTCTCGGCACGGTGGCCGATGAAGATCTGTGCGCCAAAGGACTTCAGGCGCTCGGTGACCGGCGACTCTTTCAAGTCCGAGCCGGACACCTGGTAGCCCAGGTTCAGCAACACTTCGGCAATCCCGCACATGCCCACGCCACCGATACCGACGAAGTGAATACGACGGATGCGGCGCATCTCGGGTTGCGGCATGGCTTTCTGATTCTCAACCATGGGCCACCTCCAGGCAGATATCGACCACGGTGCGGGTTGCGTCAGGTTTGGCCAGGCGGCTTGCGGTGCTCGCCATGCTGTTGAGTCGTTCCGGTTGCATCAAAACCTCGGTCAGGCGTGCGGCCAAATCGGCGGCGCCAGTCGTTCTTTGCGGCAGCAGGAAGGCAGCGCCCTCCCCGGCCAAATATTCGGCGTTGCGGGTCTGGTGATCGTCGATGGCGTGGGGCAAAGGCACCAGCAAGGACGGCAGACCGGCGGCCGCCAGTTCACTGACGGTCAGCGCACCAGCGCGGCAGACCACCAGGTCGGCCCAGCCATAGGCTTGGGCCATGTCTTTGATGAAGGGCTGTACATTGGCCTCTACACCGGCCTCGCGATAACGCGCGGCGGTGACTTCATCGTGGTTCTTGCCGGCCTGGTGGAAGATCTCCGGGCGCACATCCTCAGGAAGTTGCGCAACGGCTTCAGGCAGCAATTTATTCAGCGGCTCGGCGCCCAGGCTTCCGCCCAGGATCAGCAGGTGAGCCTTGCGCCCCGCCAGCGCGTCACGCGCAATGGCCATGAACAGTTCGGTACGCACCGGGTTACCGGTGGTGCGAAGCTTGTCGGAGGCGGCGAAGGTTTTCGGGAAGGCTTCACACACCCGCGCAGCCAACGGCACTAGCAGACGGTTGGCAGTACCGGCGACGGCGTTCTGTTCGTGAACGATCACCGGCACACCCGCGAGTTTCGCCGCAACACCACCAGGGCCGGTCACATAACCGCCAAAGCCGAGTACACACACCGGCTTCAACTCGCGAATGATCCTGCGCGCCTGCATGACCGCCTTGAGCAACACGAACGGTGCCTTGAGCAATGACAACTTGCTCTTGCCACGCAGGCCGGTGACGTTGATCAAATGCAGCGGCAAGCCGGCATTGGGCACCAATTCGTTTTCAATGCCACGGGGCGTACCCAGCCAGTGCACGGTGTAGCCACGGTTCTGGAATTCACGGGCGCAAGCCAGGGCCGGGAACACATGGCCCCCGGTGCCGCCCGCCATGATCAGCACGTTAGCGCCCATGGGTCGGCTCCTCGGCGAAGTCGCTTTCGCTGAACTCCATCTCTTCGCTGCCCAGGTGGGTGCGACTCTCCCACTCGATACGCAGCAACAACCCGAGACAGGCGCAGCAAATCACCAACGAGCTGCCGCCGTAACTGAGGAACGGCAAGGTCAGGCCCTTGGTCGGCAGCAGGCCGACGTTCACGCCGATGTTGATCAGGAACTGGCCGATCCACAGGAAGGCCAATCCATAGGCAACGTAGGCGGCGAAGAACTGCTTGGCCTTCTCGGCCCACAAGCCGATGTACATGGCGCGCACGCAGACGAATACAAACAGTGCCACGGTGCACAGCGAACCCACCACACCCAACTCTTCGGCCAATACCGAGAACACGAAATCGGTGTGGGCTTCCGGCAGGTAGAACTGCTTCTGCACACTGTTGCCCAGGCCCACACCCAGCCACTCGCCGCGACCGAAGGCGATCAGCGCCTGGGTCAACTGGTAGCCGGAGCCGAACTGGTCGGACCAGGGGTCGGTAAAGGTGATCAAACGCGCCATCCGGTAGGGTTGCGCCTGCACCAGGATGGTCACCGCCGCGACGGCCAGCACCACCATCAAGGTGAAGCGGAACAGCCCGACACCACCCAGGAACAGCATCGCGGCGGCGGCGCCCATCATCACGACCGTGGCCCCGAAGTCGGGCTCCATCAGCAGCAGGCCAGCCATGGGCAGCAGCACGATGAACGGCTTGAAGAAACCCATCCAGCTTTCGCGTACTTCTTTCTGACGGCGCACCAGGTAACCGGCGAGGTAGATCACCACGAACACCTTGGCGATTTCCGACGGCTGCACGTTGAACGCGCCGAAGCCGATCCAGCGCATCGAACCGTTCACCTCGCGGCCGATGCCGGGCACGATCACCATGACCAGCAAGCCGAACGCACCGATCAGCATCAGCCAACCCAGACGCTGCCAGGTAGCAATCGGAATCATCATGGTGACGATGCAGGCGCCCAGGCCGATCACCAGGTACACCAGGTGGCGGATCATCATGTACAGCGTGTTGCCCGACTGCACGGCGGCCACTTCGGAGGACGCCGAAGTGATCATCACCAGGCCCAGGCCGAGCAGCGCCAGGCAACCGGCGAGCATCGGGAAATCGAGGTCGATGCCGCGCCCGGTAATGATCGGCGACGGGTATGGCTTGATGATGTTTCTCAGGTTGAGGCTCATGCCAAAGCCTCCACGGCGCGGGCGAACAGTTGGCCGCGCTCTTCATAGTTCTTGAACATGTCGAAGCTGGCGCACGCGGGCGACAGCAACACAGCATCGCCAGGCTGGGCCAGGGCTTTGCACTGGGCAATGGCGTCGTCCAGGGAAGCTGCGCGTACTTGCGGTACAGCGTCACCGAGGGCGGCGGCGATCAGGTCCGAATCGCGGCCCATCAGCACCACGGCGCGGCAATGGGCGGCCACTGGAGTTTTGAGGTCCTTGAAGTCGGCACCCTTGCCATCACCACCGGCGATCAGCACCAGCTTGCCGTCGATATCGGCCCCCAGGCCTTCGATGGCCGCCAGGGCTGCACCGACATTGGTGGCTTTGGAGTCGTTGTAATAGCTGACGTCATTGAGGTCGCGCACCCACTGGCAGCGATGCTCAAGCCCGGCAAAGGTGCGCAGGCTCGCGAGCATGGCGTCGAACGGCAGGCCAACCGCGTGACCGAGCGCCAAGGCCGCCAGGGCATTGGACTGGTTGTGTGCGCCACGGATTTTCAGTTCGCGTACCGGCATCAGGTTCTGGAATTCGAACGCCAGGTACTTCTCGCCGTTCTCTTCACGAATGCCGAAGCCTTTGAAGTCCGGTTTGCCCAGGCCGAAGGTCCAGCAGGGCATGCCCTCGCCTATCAGCGGACGGCTCAGGGCATCCTGACGGTTGACGACAAATTGCTTGGCGCCACGGAAGATCCGGTGCTTGGCCAAGTGATAAGCCGGCAGGCCGCTGTAGCGGTCCATATGGTCTTCGCTGACGTTCAATACCGTCGCCACTTCAGCGCCCAGGTCGTGGGTGGTTTCCAGCTGGAAGCTCGACAACTCCATCACGTACAACTCGACGTCGTCGCTGAGCAAATCCAGTGCCGGCACGCCAAGATTGCCGCCGACGGCCACACGCTTGCCCGCCGCAGCCGCCATCTCGCCGACCAGAGTGGTGACGGTGCTTTTGGCGTTGGAACCGCTGATGGCCACGATCGGCGCCTTCGCGTTGCGTGCGAACAGGTCGATATCGCCAGACAGCTTCACGCCACGGGCCGCAGCCGCTTGCAGGGCCGGTGTCGCCAGGGCCAGGCCCGGGCTCACGTAGAGCTCGTCGGCACGGCACAGAAACTCGACATCCAGCTCGCCACAACGCACTTCCACGTGCGGGTAGTCACGGCGCAGCGTGACCAGCTCCGGTGGATTTTCCCGCGTATCGGCCACGGCAAACGACGTGCCCCGGTTCGCCAGGAAGCGAACCAGGGACATGCCGCTCTTGCCGAGGCCGACAACGATGCGGAAGTGGTCTGAAGCGATCAGGGACACTCGTTTCTACCTCAGTTTCAGGGTGGCAAGGCCGACCAGTACCAGAATCACGGTGATGATCCAGAAGCGGACAATCACGCGTGGCTCAGGCCAGCCCTTGAGTTCAAAGTGGTGGTGAATCGGCGCCATGCGAAACACGCGGCGCCCGGTCAACTTGAAGGACGCCACCTGGATGACCACCGACAGGGTTTCCATCACGAACACGCCGCCCATGATGAACAGCACGATTTCCTGGCGAACGATCACCGCGATGGTGCCCAAGGCCGCGCCCAGCGCCAGTGCGCCGACGTCGCCCATGAAGACTTGTGCTGGGTAGGTGTTGAACCACAGGAACCCCAGGCCGGCACCGATCAGCGCACCGCAGAACACGATCAGCTCACCGGCGCCCGGTACATAAGGGATCAGCAGGTATTCAGCGAATTTCACGTTACCGGAGAGGTAGCAGAAGATGCCGAGCGCGCCGCCCACCATCACCGTCGGCATGATCGCCAGGCCGTCGAGGCCATCGGTCAGGTTCACCGCGTTGCTGGAGCCGACGATCACGAAGTAGGTCAGCACCACAAAACCGACACCCAGTGGGATGCTCACATCCTTGAGCATCGGGATAATCAAGGTGGTTTCCACGGCACTTGGCGCGGTGGTGTACAGGAAGATCGCGGCGGCCAGGCCGAACACCGACTGCCAGAAATACTTCCAGCGGCTTGGCAGCCCCTTGGAGTTTTTCTCGATCACTTTGCGGTAGTCATCCACCCAGCCGATGGCACCGAACAGCAGGGTCACCAGCAACACCACCCACACGTAGCGGTTATGCAGGTCGGCCCAGAGCAAGGTGCTGACGCCAATGGACGACAGGATCAGCGCACCGCCCATAGTCGGAGTGCCGGACTTGGACAGGTGCGACTGCGGGCCGTCGTTACGAACCGATTGACCAATTTGCAGGTTCTGCAGGGTGCGGATCATCCACGGCCCTAAAAACAGCGACAAAGACAGCGCGGTCAGCACACCCAGAATCCCGCGCAGGGTCAGGTACTGGAAGACCGCGAAGCCTTTGTGGAACTGTTGCAGATACTCAGCCAGCAGCAGCAGCATTAATGTTTCTCCGTACTTGAGCCACACAAGGCTGCGACGACGTTTTCCATCACCGCGCTGCGCGATCCCTTGATCAAAATGGTTGTGTGTTTGTCATGTTCAGCCGCCGTCAACGCCTGGATCAGCTCGGCCTGGCTGGCGAAATGCTGCGCGCCGGGGCCGAAAGCGTTGACCGCATGAGCCATGTTCGTGCCAACGGCATAGAGCGCGTCCACTTTGCCGGCGGCATAGGCGCCGACTTCACGGTGGCCTTGTTCAGCCCAATCGCCCAGTTCGCCGATATCGCCCAGCACCAGCACCTTGCGCCCATCAAAGCCTGTAAGCAGGTCCACAGCGGCATTGATGGAGGACGGGTTGGCGTTGTAAGTGTCATCAATCACGCGCATGCCGTTGCCAGCCAGTTGCGCCACAGTGCGGCCCTTGACCGGCTGCACCGCGCCCAGGCCCGTGGCAATGCCGAACAGCGACACACCCAGGGCATGGGCGGCAGCGGCGGCGGCCAAGGCGTTGGCGACGTTATGGTTGCCCAGCAGGTTCAACTGCACGTGCTCATCACCTTGCGGAGTGTGCAAGGTGAAGGACGGGCAGCCACGGGCATCGACATTGATGTTGGAGGCGTGAAAATCGGCTGCGGCATTCAGCACTGCAAACGTCAGGACCTTGCGACCGGCAGCGCGTACACGCCAGGTCTCGAACGCCTTGTCATCCAGGTTCAGTACCGCAGTGCCCGAGGCGTCGAGGCCCTCAAGGATTTCGCCCTTGGCTTCGACGATTTTTTCCGGGCCGCCGAACTCACCGACATGGGCGGTACCGGCGTTGTTGATGATCGCCACGTGAGGCTGGGTCAGCGCCACGGTATAGGCGATTTCGCCGATGCGCGAAGCCCCCAGTTCAATCACTGCCGCCGTGTGTTCCGGGGCCAGTTCGAGCAGGGTCAGCGGTGCGCCGAAATCATTGTTCAGGTTGCCACGGGTCGCGAGTACCGGCCCGCGCGTACGCAAGACGCCAGCTAGCAGTTCCTTGACCGTGGTCTTGCCGCTGGAACCGGTAATGGCCGCCACCGGCTTATCAAAAGCAGCACGGTTAAGCGCACCCAGTTGGCCCAGGGCCAGGCGGGTGTCGGCTACCAGCAATTGCGGCAAGGCAGAATCGGCCACTTCACGCTGCACCAAGGCACCGACGGCACCTTTGGCGGCAACGTCGTTGAGGTAGTCGTGACCATCGAAACGCGGGCCGGCCAGGGCGACAAACAGCTGCCCCGACTGGATGTTACGACTGTCGATACTGACGCCGGTGAATGTGCAGTCGTTCGACAGCACACGGGCCGACAGGGCCTGGGCCAGTTCGCTGAACGTCATCGCCTTAAGCATGGGCGACCTCCCAGGCGGTCAGGGCGTGATCCGCCTCGACCAGATCGGAGAAGGCATGGCGCTCACCGTTGATTTCCTGATAGTCCTCGTGGCCTTTACCCGCGAGCACCACGACGTCGTCCGCGCCGGCACTGGCGATCAGTTGGGCAATGGCGGCGCCGCGACCAGCCACAAACGTGACCTTGGAGGCGTCTTTGAAACCGACACGGATGTCGTCGAAAATCTGGCTCGGGTCTTCGCTGCGCGGGTTGTCGTCGGTGACAAGTACGCCGTCGGCCAAACGCTCGACGATCTCGGCCATCAATGGGCGCTTGCCGCGATCGCGATCACCGCCGCAACCGAACAGGCACAGCAGTTTGCCTTTGGCATGTGGGCGCAGGGCTTCGAGGACTTTTTCCAGGGCATCCGGTGTGTGGGCGTAATCGACCACCACCAGCGGTTGCGTGCCGCCACCCAGGCGCTGCATGCGACCGGCCGGGCCTTCCAGCTTCGGCAGTACCCGCAGGATTTCATCCAGGGCGTAGTCCAGGCCCAGTAATGCACCGATAGCGGCGAGCACGTTGCTCAGGTTGAACCGCCCGAGCAAGGTGCTGCGCAAGTGGTGCTCGCCCTGCGGCGTCACCAATGTGGCGCGCACGCCTTCATCATTGAATTGGGCTTCGCGGCAATACAGGTAGGCACTGGCATCTTGCAGGCTATAGCTGATCAGGCGCGCGTCGCTGTCTTCGCCCGCCAGTTGGCGGCCAAACGCGTCGTCGAGGTTGACCACCCGGCACTTCAGGTCATTCCAGGCAAACAGCTTGGCCTTGGCGGCAGCATACGCCTCCATAGTGCCGTGGTAGTCGAGGTGATCGCGGGACAGGTTGGTCATCACCGCCACGTCAAAGGCCAGAGCAGTGACACGCCCTTGGTCCAGGCCATGGGAAGACACTTCCATGGCAACCGCCTTGGCGCCGGCCTTTTTCAGGTCGGCCAGGGTCGCTTGCACGGCAATCGGGTTTGGCGTGGTGTGCAGGCCGCTTTGCAGCGCGCCATAGAAACCGGTGCCCAGGGTGCCGACGATGCCGCAGTGCTGACCCAGCAGGTCCAAAGCCTGGGCGACCAATTGGGTCACGCTGGTCTTGCCGTTGGTGCCCGTCACGCCCACCAGGTTGAGCTGGCGGCTCGGGTCACCATAGAAACGCCCGGCGATGTCAGAAAGCTGCGCAGCCAGGCCCCTGACCGGAATCAACGGCACATCGGTGATCGGCAGCACGGTGGCGCCTTCCACTTCATAGGCGACCGCAGCCGCACCGCGTTGCAGGGCATCGGCGATATGCGCACGGCCATCGAGCTTGCCGCCAGGTACCGCCAGGAACAGGTCGCCGGCGCGTACATTACGACTGTCCAGGGTCAGCTCACGAATCAGCAGATCGTGGCCGGCATGGGCAAAAATCTTGTTCAGGCTAAGAGACATCAGCCGCGCCCTCCATTGGCTTTGACAGCGGCAGCCGGTGGACCAGCGTTGGCTTGTTGCGTCGGCGGCAGGTTGTCCGGCGTGATATTCATCAAGCGCAGGGTGCCGGACATCACTTTGCTGAACACCGGCGCCGAAACCAGGCCACCGAAGTAGCCGGCTTTACTAGGCTCGTCGATGACCACGACGATGGCGTAGCGAGGGTCGCTCATCGGGCCGAAGCCCGCGAACAGCGAACGGTAGGAGTTTTCGGCATAGCCCTTGGTGCCCACCGAGGTCTTACGCGCCGTACCGGACTTGCCAGCAACGTGGTACGCCGGCACCTGGGCGCGGAATACGCCGCGCGGTGCCTCGATCACTTGTTGCAGCATGCCTTGCATGGTCTTGGCGACGTTTTCCGGGATCACTTGGGTGGCTTTTGGCGCTTCGTCGACGTGGATCAGGCTCAGCGGAACCATACGGCCGTTATTGGCCAATACCGAGAACGCGTGGGCCAACTGGATGGCGGTCACCGACAGGCCGTAGCCGTAGGACAGCGTGGCAGTTTCGGCTTTTCTCCACTCGCGGTAGTTCGGCAGGTTACCGACCCGCTCGCCCGGGAAGTCGAGGCCGGTGGGTTGGCCCAGGCCGATCTTTTGCGCCAAGTGATAAATAGTCTCGCCGCCGATATCGAAGGCCACCTTACTCATGCCGACGTTACTGGAGTTGATCAGGATGCCGGTCAGGTCCAGCACTGGCCCCTCGGTGCGGGACACGTCACGAATGGTGTACTTGCCCAACTGCAAGGTGCCTGGGTAAACCTCGACCTTGTCGCTGGGTTTCCAGCGGCCGGTTTCCAGGGCAGCGCTCATGGAGATCGCTTTCATGGTCGAGCCCGGCTCGAACACGTCGATCATCGCGCGGTTACGCATCATCGCCGGCTGAAGGTTGCGACGGTTGTTCGGGTTGTAGGTCGGCTGGTTGACCATGGCGAGGATCTCGCCGGTCTTCACGTCCATGATCACCAGGCTGCCGGCCTTGGCGCCGTTCTCGATGATCGCGTTACGCAGTTCGCGGTTGGCCAGGTATTGCAGGCGCAAATCGATCGACAACGCCAGAGGCTTGCCGGCCTTGGCGTTTTTGGTGACCTGGACATCCTTGATCAGTCTGCCGCGCCGATCCTTGATGACCTGCCGCTTGCCGGGAACGCCGGCCAGCCATTCGTCGTAGGCCAGTTCGACACCTTCGCGACCATGGTCATCGATATCGGTAAAGCCGACCATATGCGCGGTGGTTTCACCGGCCGGGTAGAAACGACGAAACTCCTCGATGCCGTAGACACCGGGGATTTTAAGGTCGAGCACTTGCTGGCCTTGCTCAGGGGTAAGCCCGCGCACCAGGTAGATGAATTCTTTGTTGGCCTGGGCTTCCAGGCGCTCGGTCAGGGCCTTGCGGTCTTGCCCCAGGGCAGCGGCCAGTTCAGGCCACTTGTCCTTGGCAACTTGAAGTTCCTTGGCGTTGGCCCACAGGGTGGTCACCGGGGTACTGACGGCCAGAGGCTCGCCGTTACGGTCGGTGATCAGGCCACGGTGCGCAGGAATCGGAATATGCCGCAGGCTGCGGGCGTCACCCTGGCCGATCAGGAAGTCGCGGTCGACGACCTGCAGGTCGAAGATGCGCCAGACAATCGCCCCCACCATCAATGCCAGCAAGCCGAGCATCAGGCGGAAGCGCCACGGGTAGAGTGCCCCTTCGAGTTTCATCATGGCGCCACCATGCGAACTTCAGCCGCGCCAGGGATGTGCATCTTCAATTGTTCAGTGGCCAGCACTTCGATACGGCTGTGAGCCGTCCAGGTGCTTTGCTCAAGGATCAGCCGGCCCCACTCTGCCTGGGCTTTGTCACGCACGCTCAATTCCCCGTACAGGGTATTGAGCAACTGGCGGTTCCAGTGGGCGCTGTAGGACACCGCAATCGCGGATACCAACACGCCGACAAACAGCAGCAACATAAAGAAGCTGCCGCCCGGGAGGGGCTTGGCGAAAAGCTTGCTCACCGCAATTTCTCCGCAACACGCATGACGGCGCTACGGGAACGTGGGTTGGCCTTGAGTTCGGCTTCGGAAGCGAACTGCGCTTTGCCATGGATTTTGATTTTCGGCACAAAGGCTTCGAAACGCACCGGCAGGTTGCGCGGCAGGTTATCGGATTCGCCCTTGACCAGGCGACGCATGAACAGTTTGACGATGCGGTCTTCCAGGGAGTGGAAGCTGATCACCACCAGGCGACCGCCCACTTCCAAAGCATCCAGAGCGGCTTCGAGGCCGGCCTCCAGATCGCCCAATTCGTTGTTGACGTGGATACGCAGGCCCTGGAACGCGCGGGTAGCCGGGTTCTTGCCCTTTTCCCAGGCAGGGTTGGCCACTTTCAGCACTTCGGCCAGGTCAGCGGTGCGTTCGAACGGCTGGATTTCGCGGCGCTCGACCACGGCACGCGCCATTCGACCGGCGAAGCGCTCCTCACCGTATTCCTTGAACACACGGGCGATTTCTTCCACCGGCGCGGTGGCGATGAATTGTGCGGCACTGACCCCACGGGTAGGGTCCATGCGCATATCGAGGGGGCCGTCGTTCATGAAACTGAAGCCGCGCTCCGGGTCATCGAGCTGTGGCGAAGACACGCCCAGGTCGAGCAGAACCCCGGCCACCTTGCCCGCCATGCCGCGCTCGGCAACTTCGGCCCCCAACTCGGCAAAGCTGCGCTGCACAACGACAAAGCGGCCGTCTTCGGCCGCTAGCGCTTGCCCGGTGGCAATCGCTTGAGGGTCTTTGTCGAACCCAAGGAGTTTGCCGTCGGACCCGAGCTGGCTGAGTATCAACCGGCTATGCCCGCCCCTGCCGAATGTGCCATCGACATAGCAGCCATCGGCACGTACGGCGAGAGCCTCGACGGCTTCGTCAAGCAGTACGGTGATGTGGTTAAAGCCGCTATCAATAGTCACAGGATCAAATCACGCAGTTCATCAGGCATGGCGCCCGGTTGTTGAATAGCAGCCAGGTCCGCTGCAGACACAGCATCCCAGGCATCTTCGTCCCACAATTGGAACTTGTTCAGTTGGCCTACCAGCATTGCGCGCTTGTCGAGCTTGGCGTACTCGCGCAGTCGCGGCGGCACCAGGAAACGACCACTGCCATCGAGTTCAAGGTCGACGGCATTACCGATCAGCAAACGCTGGAGTCGGCGGTTTTCTTCACGCAATGAAGGCAGCGCGCGCAACTTGGTTTCAATCAACTCCCACTCATCGAGGGGGTAAACACACAAACAGGGATCAACGGCGTCAATCGTAATGATTAACTGCCCCGAACTTCGCGAAATGAGCTCGTCACGATACCGGCTCGGCATAGCGAGACGGCCTTTTGCATCGAGACTGATAGCGTTAGCTCCGCGAAACACAGATGCGTTTCTCCAAATTTTAGCGTTTTACGTTCAAAAAACCCACTTTGTGCCACTTTCCGCCACTTGCGCACACTATAGGAATGCGCCTACCACACCGTCAAGGCGCGTATTCAAGGAAAAGCCTTACAGAACGGAGATTTAGGAGGGTAAAAGGAGGAGAAACGAGAGTTTTGCGATGTTTTTGACTCAACAACAGCAAATAGCTCAAAGAGCTAGAGCGCAAAGTTAAAGTAATTTATTAAGAGTAAGATTTTTTTGGTATTACGAAGATGCATCTGCCAATGATTTGGCAGGGAGGGATTCTTGCGTTACTACCGGGTTTGCGCACGAGATTCGAACGCAAGGAAAAAAGGTGGAGAGTCGATCTGTAAGCCGGGTTCTGTCTTGAACAGTCATTCGTCTACGATGGCCATCACTGGACATCTTTAGCAACCTACCCGGTCCCAGCGCGGGCCACGCCTTGGGACCCTATTTGGTCTTGCTCCAAGTGGGGTTTACCTAGCCACGAACTGTTGCCAGTCGTGCGGTGCGCTCTTACCGCACCTTTTCACCCTTACCGGCACCGAAGTGCTTAGGCGGTTATTTTCTGTGGCACTTTCCGTAGGCTCACGCCTCCCAGGCATTACCTGGCACTTCGCCCTATGGAGCCCGGACTTTCCTCCCCCCCCTAATTTTCATAGAGGGCAGCGACTGTCCAATCGACTCTCCGCCGCGAAGGTTAACGGCACGGCGGCTTGAGGACAAGTATTAAAAGTGCAGCATTGCCATCACGTTCAGACGAAATACAGATTTGCCCCTGGAACTATTCGGCCTTCTGTTTATCGAGCGCGACCTGATACAACACATTCTTGCGCACACCGGTAATTTCGGCAGCCAGGGCGGCGGCGCGCTTGAGCGGCATTTCCTTGAGCAGCAAATCGAGGACGCGCATGGCCTCGCTGCCCACCGCGTCTTCATTCTCCGGCGCGGTCCAGCCTGCTACCAGCACCACGCATTCGCCGCGCTGCTGATTGCTGTCGCCCTCGACAAACGCTCGCAGTTCCTCCAGCGGCAACCCCTTGAGGGTTTCGAAGGTCTTGGTCAACTCCCGGGCCAACAAGGCCAGGCGCTCGCCGCCGAACACCAGCTCCATGTCTTGCAGGCACTCAAGGATGCGATGCGGGGCCTCATAGAAGATCAAGGTGCGCGGCTCTTCTTTAAGTGCCTGCAAACGCGCCCGACGCCCTACGGCCTTGGCGGGCAGGAAGCCTTCGAAGATAAAGCGGTCCGAGGGCAACCCGGCGGCCGATAATGCAGCAATCAGCGCGCAGGCTCCTGGAACAGGCACTACATTGATACCAGCGACGCGCGCCTGGCGGACCAGATGGTAACCAGGATCGGAAATCAGAGGCGTGCCCGCGTCGGAAATCAGCGCCACGTCATCACCCGCCAAAAGACGCGTGATAAAGCGGCTACCCTCTTCACGTTCGTTGTGTTCGTGGCAGGCCGCTAATGGCGTGCTGATACCAAAATGCTGCATCAACCGTTGGGAGTGCCGCGTGTCTTCTGCCGCGATCAATTTCACCTCGCGCAACACCTTCAGCGCCCGGGCACTGATGTCGTCCAGGTTGCCAATGGGCGTCGCCACCACAAAAAGCGAGCCAGCAGTGGAATTCAAAGGACCTGGAGCAGTCAAAGCGCACACCTCGATGGTTGGCAAAAGCCACATTGTAGCGCGTAGACGCCTTGAAAATATGCCATCACGGCCGATGCCGTTTCAGCCACCGTCAGCTATTGGCAACATTTGCACGACCTAAATCCACGGTTTAACGCCATGAACATCGCGCCTGGGCCAGTGCTTGGGTACACTTCCACGCTAATTTGATCGGTATCAGGAACACTTACATGATCGCTTGCCTGCGGCTGCTCTCCGCCCTCTGCCTCGCTGCCTTGCTGGCCGCTTGCGCCAGTTCGCCCTCCTCCAGTCTTGGCGAACTGCCACGCACGCCCGATGCCAGTATCGAGCAACTGCTCGAACAGGCGACGAACGCCAAGACGCCAGAAAAAGCCGCGTTGCTGCGCCTGAGCGCGGCGGACCTGGCCTACCAGCAGAACAATCCCGGCCGCTCCTCGCAGATCCTCGCGCAAGTGCCCCTGGATGCCCTGAAGCCAGCCGCGCAAGTATTTGCCAGCACCCTGGCGGCAGAACTGGCCATGGGGCGCAACCAGCCCAAGGCGGCCTTGGCAGCGCTGAACCACCCTAGCCTGCAAAACCTGAAGGAACTGCCGACCGACCAGCAGATCCGCACCGGTACCGTACATGCACGCGCCTATGAAGCCGACGGCCAGACCCTCGCCGCCGCTCGCGAGCGGGTGGCCATGGCGCCCCTGCTGACGGCTGAAGCTGCCAGCAGCAACCACGAGGCTATCTGGGTATTGATTGCCGCGCTGCCAGCCGAACAGCTGCAAGCTACCGGCAACCCGACCCTCGATGGCTGGATCACTCTGGCCCAGGCGGTCAAGGGCGCCGGTACGCTGGAGCAACAACAAGCCGCCATCGACACCTGGCGCGCTCAGAACCCAGGGCACCCGGCGGCAGTGCAACTGCCAGCACCGCTGACCAAGCTCAAGGAACTGGCCAGCCAGCCCCTGAACAAGATTGCCCTGCTGCTGCCGCAGGAAGGTCCGCTGGCTGCTGTAGGCAAAGCGCTGCGCGAAGGCTTCATGGCGGCGCACTACCAGGCTGAGCAAGCCGGGCAGAAGCCGCCGGTCATTGAGTTCTATGACAGCTCGCGCCTGGCCTCCCTCGACGAGTTCTATGCCAAGGCCCAGGCCGCCGGTGTGCAACTGGTGGTCGGCCCGCTGGAAAAACCGCTGGTCAAGCAACTCAGCGCGCGCCCGCAGTTACCGATCACCACCCTGGCCCTGAACTACAGCGAGACCGATCAGGGCCCGGCGCAGTTGTTCCAATTCGGCCTGGCCGCTGAAGACGAAGCCCGCGAAGTGTCGCGCCGTGCCCGTGCCGATGGCCTGCATCGCGCCGCCGCCATGGTGCCCCGTGGCGAATGGGGTGAGCGTGTCTACAAGGCGTTCCGCCAGGATTGGGAAGCCAATGGCGGTACCGTCATGGGCGTTGAATATGTCGACCAACCTGTGGCCCTGGCCCAGCAGATCGCCGATCTGTTCCAACTGCGCAAGAGCGAAGGCCGCGCCAAGAGCCTGCAAAGCACAGTCGGTACCGACGTCGCCGCCCAGCCTTCGCGTCGCCAGGACATCGAGTTCATCTTCCTGGCCGTCACGCCGCAACTGGCCCAGCAGATCAAGCCGACCCTGAACTTCCAGTACGCCGGGGATGTGCCGGTATACGCAACCTCCCACGTGTACAGCGCCAGCGGTGATCGTAACCAGTACCTGGACATGACCAACGTGATGTTCTGCGAAACCCCTTGGCTGCTTAATACCACCGACCCACTGCGCAACCAGGTCGCCGCGCAATGGCCGCAAGCCAATGGCAGCCTGGGCCGCCTCTACGCGATGGGCGTCGATGCCTACCGCCTGGCGCCACGCCTGGGCCAGCTCAAGGCACTGCCGGACACCCGTGTCGACGGCCTCTCGGGCAACCTGGGTATCAGCGCCAACCAGCGCGTTGATCGCCAGATGCCGTGGGCGAAGTTCGTCGGCGGCGACATTCAGCGCCTGCCCGATACCCCACGCTGATGCCCGAGCGGTCCAGCGCACACAGCGGCAAGGATGCCGAACTGCATGCACTCAACTACCTGCAACAACAGGGTCTGCGCCTTCTGGCGCAGAACTGGTTATGTAAACGCGGCGAGCTTGATCTGGTCATGCTTGACGGCGATACAGTAGTATTCGTCGAAGTCCGCTACAGAAAACACGCACAATGGGGTGGCGCGCTCGCCAGTATCGACGAGCGCAAGCGTCAAAAGCTGATACTCGCTGCGCAGTTTTTCCTGCAAAAAGAGCATCGCTGGGCTGACCGCCCCTGCCGTTTCGATGTGGTTGCAATGGAAAGCACCCCGTCAGGCACAGCTGATCTGACCTGGCTCAAAAATGCCTTTGACAGCTGATTCGCCGGGCACCTTCACCACTCACTTTTGCTCTTTGCTTTGCGGGCTGCACATTACCTGTGCCAAACAGCCGCGCTACTTAAGGTCACACAGATGGACATGCAATCCCGAATTCGCCAGCTTTTCCAGGCCAGCATCGACACCAAGCAACAGGCGATGGACGTACTTGCACCGCACATCGAGCAAGCCAGCCAGGTGATGGTCAACGCCTTGCTCAACGAAGGCAAAATGCTTTCGTGCGGCAATGGCGGTTCGGCTGGCGATGCCCAGCATTTTTCCTCCGAGCTGCTCAACCGTTTCGAACGTGAGCGCCCGAGCCTGCCGGCTATTGCCTTGACCACCGACTCATCGACGATCACTTCGATTGCCAACGACTACAGCTACAACGAAATCTTCTCCAAGCAGATCCGCGCCCTCGGCCAGCCGGGCGATGTATTGCTGGCGATTTCCACCAGCGGCAACTCGGCCAATATTATTCAAGCGATCCAGGCCGCACATGATCGCGAAATGATTGTCGTAGCCTTGACCGGTCGCGACGGCGGCGGCATGGCTTCGCTGCTGCTGCCGGAGGACGTGGAGATTCGCGTCCCGGCCAATGTCACTGCACGCATCCAAGAAGTTCATCTGCTGGCGATCCACTGCCTGTGCGATCTGATCGACAGCCAACTGTTCGGGAGTGAAGAATGACCGTTAATCGCCTCAGTCTTTTGGCCATCACGCTGTGCGTCGCCATCAGCGGCTGCAGCTCGGCTATCACCGCTACACGAGACACCCCTATCCAGGACGACCGGGGCACGCGCACCTTCGGCAGCACCATTGATGATTCGCTGATCGAAACCAAGGTCAAGGTCAACGTTGCCAAGGCGGCCACCGACCTGGGCAACGGTGCCTCGCGCATCGTGGTGACCAGCTTCAACGGCGTAGTCCTGCTGGCAGGCCAAACCCCGCGCGCCGATCTCAAGGCCCAGGCCGAGCAAGCCGCCGCCGGCGTGCAACGCGTGAAGAAGGTCCACAACGAACTGCAGGTCATGGACCCGATCACCCTGCTGGCCATCAGCAACGATGCCTTGCTGACCACCAAGATCAAGGCCCAGATGCTCACCGACAGTGCGGTGCCTGGTTCGCGGATCAAGATCGTCACCGATAACGGCATCGTCTATATGATGGGCCTGCTGACCCAGGCCGAAGCCACCCGCGCCGCCAACCTGGTGCAGGGCGTGTCGGGCGTACAGAAGATCGTGAAGGTGTTCGAATACATCGACTGATGTAGAGTCCTTGATCGTTCCCACGCTCTGCGTGGGCACGCATCCCGTGACGCTCCGCGTCACCACCCCACAGGCCGCGACTTTTGCGCCATCAGTGGGACGCGGAGCGTCCGAGCGGGCATTCCCACGCAGAGCGTGGGAACGATCAACGCAGAGCGTGGGAACGATCAAAAAAAGGGCGCCGTGCATTGACTGCACGGCGCCCTTTTTAATGCCCAGCGTTTACTGGTATTGCTGGTACGGGTTGCCCTGGAACTGGTTGTTCTGCTGTGGCGCCTGCTGCTGGCCAGGCTGGCCGTATTGCTGGCCAGGGATCGGGCCGAGGTTGACTTCGACGCGACGATTCTGGGCGCGGCCGTTCACATCGCCGTTGCTGGCAATCGGGTTATCCGGGCCGGCCCCGCGTGCGCTCAGGTTGGCACCGTTGACACCTTGGGAGGTCAGGTAGTTGGCCACGCTCTGCGCACGGCGCTGGGACAGGTCCATGTTCAGTTGACGGCTACCGGTGCTGTCGGTGTAGCCAACGATCTGGATGGTGTTCTGGTTGAACTGCTTGAGGGAGTTGGCTAGGTTGTTCAGCGGCTGATAGAAGCTGCTGGAGATCGCGTCCGAGTTGGTGGCGAAGGTAATGTTACCCGGCATGATCAGCTTGATCTGGTCGCCCTGGCGCTGCACCTCAACCCCGGTATTGGCCATGCTTTCGCGCAGTTTTTTCTCCTGCTGGTCGGCGTAGTAGCCGTAGCCCGCCGCACCGGCACCCGCAACGACTGCGCCAATCAGCGCGCCCTTGCCACGGTTGTTATGGTCGATGGCTGCACCGGCCAATGCGCCAGCCAGCGCACCGAGGCCGCCGTACTTGGCGGTTTTGCTCATGCCGCTTTCGGAACCATTGCTGGCCTGTCCCTGGCTGCCGTCATAAGGGTTAGGTGAAGCGCAGCCAGACAACAGGGCTACGGCGGTAGCGACAACAAGCAGACGACGCGGAGTGAACATGAAGGAAGCTCCTACTTTTGCATTCTGTGATGCAGAGGACATTGGCAATGGACCTGTGCCGAGTTTGGAACGCGACAAACGGCAAAAATTCCGTGCAGGGGTGCGTAAAGCATAGCTGTCTTTGGCTCGGGCCTGTGCCTGTGTGTCTGTACCGGCTTGTATCAGAGCCGACAACCCATCACGCACGCACGAAAGGATTCTCCCGCATCTCATCGCCCAGCAACGTATCCGGACCATGCCCAGTGACCACCGTCGCGCCTTCGTCCAGCGTATACAGGCGCTGCTTGATCGACCGCACAATCGTCGCCTGGTCGCCGCCCCATAAATCCGTACGCCCTACCCCGCGACGAAACAAGGTATCGCCGGCGATCAACAGCTTGGCGTCGGCAAACCAGAAACTCATCGAGCCCGGTGTATGCCCTGGGGTGTGCAAGGCCACGCCGCAGCCGCAGGCCAGTTCTTCGTCATGCTCCAGCCAGCGATCCGGAGACGGCACCGGGACGTAGGGCACGCGAAACATCTGGCATTGCATTTCCAGGTTGTCCCACAGAAATTGATCATCCTTATGCAGGTGCAACGTAGCACCGGTCTTTTCCTTCAATTGGCCGGAAGCCAGGAAATGATCAAGGTGAGCATGGGTGTGGATAATGCTCACCACCTTCAGGCCCAGCGCATCAAGGCGCGCCAGAATCAACTCGTGATTGCCGCCGGGGTCGACGACGATGGCTTTTTTTGTGACCGGGTCACCAATGATGGTGCAGTTGCACTGCAACGGGCCGACGGGGAAGGTTTCGCGAATCAACGGTTGTTTTTCAATAGTCATGGGTGTCCTGCAAGCTCTCTGGCGCGTTCCAAGTGCAGTATGGTGTAGCTTGCCCCTGCTCTGGAAGGAGTCGATTGCGCGGTCTATCCGCTGCTAAGCTACACACGCGCCATTGAAATCCCCCGCTGCAGTCAGTCGCATTTGGAGCAACACCCATGGCGAATCAACAGATCATCTGCGAGCACTGCGACTGCGTGTACGAGAAAGTCACGCTCGCCAAACATCAAAAAGCCCTATGCGTACGTTGCTCGGGCGTACTGCAGCGCTATAACGGCTTGTCGGTGCAGCAACGCCTCGCCCTGACGGTGACTGCCGCAGTGCTGTGGACCTTCGCCAACTTTTATCCGGTGATGAGCATCAGCCTGCAGGGCTTGAAAAACAGCGCCACCCTCTGGGACTCAGTGGTTGCACTGAGCCTGGGGCCGATCACGTTCATTGCCTTGGTAGCGGCGATTTCCATCATTATCGCGCCGGTGTTTCAGCTGCTATTGCTGATCTGGGTGCTGAGTTTCGCCTTGGCCGGCAGGCGCTCGCCGGCGTTCAAGCTGTGCATGCGCTGGCTCGAAGCACTCCGGCCCTGGAGCATGCTGGAGGTGTGCCTATTGGGCGCGATGGTCGCGGTGTTCAAGCTGGCCGGCATGCTGGATGTGATCCCAGGCACCGGCCTGTTCGCCTTGGCCGCCCTGAGCCTGTTGCTGATCCGCATTGCCGGGCGCGATGTGCGCGACCTGTGGGACACCGTATGAATTCACCGCCCACCGCCCGCGAGCTGAACCTGTGCCTGTGCCACACCTGCGGCCAGCCCTGCGACATGCGCCTTGAGCCCACCGAGTGCGACCGCTGTGGCGCCGCGCTGCATCGGCGCAAGGTGCAGTCCCTGACCCGAACCTGGGCCTACATGCTCACCGCCCTCGCCTTTTATGTCCCGGCCAATTTATTGCCAGTGATGAACACCACCATGCTCGGCTCGGGCGCAGACAGCACCATCATGAGCGGCGTGCTGGAGTTCTGGCAACATGGCGCCTGGGACATTGCGCTGATCATTTTCATCGCCAGCATTGCCGTGCCGGGCATCAAGTTCCTGTCGCTGGGGCTGCTGCTGGTCACTGTGCAGCGCAATAGCCAGTGGGCGCGCAAGGAGCGTTCGAAGCTGTTTCGGTTTATCGAACTGATCGGCTATTGGTCGATGCTCGATGTCATCGTGGTCGCCCTGGTGGCCGCACTGGTGAAGTTTCAAGCCCTGGGCACGATAGAACCGCGCCTGGGCATTCTGTTTTTTGGCCTGGTGGTCGTGTTTACGATGCTCGCGGCCATGAGCTTTGATCCCCGGCTAATCTGGGAAAACCCACATAACGAGGAGACCTCGGATGAGCTCATCCAAGGCTGACACCCCTGCGGGGCAACCCGTGATCAAGACGCGTCGTTTCAGTGTCTCGCTGGTCTGGATCGTGCCGATTGTCGCCGTACTGGTGGGGATCTCGCTGGTGATTCACAGCGTCATGCAACAAGGGCCGACCATCGTCCTCAACTTCAAGACCGGCAGCGGGCTGGTTGCCAACAAAACCGAGGTCAAATACCGCAACGTGGTGATCGGCCAAGTAACCGCCGTAGCTCTGAGTGATGACCAGAAAAGCGTCAATGCCACCGTCGAGCTGGTCAAACAGGCCGAAAGCTTCACCCGCGAAGATTCGAAATTCTGGGTGGTGCGCCCGCGCATCGGCGCAGGCGGCGTGTCGGGCATCGACACGTTGTTGTCCGGCGACTACATCGGCGCGGACATCGGTCAATCCGAGACCCGCGCCAAGCACTTCACCGGCTTGGAAAACCCGCCGCCCATCACCTACGGCGAGCCGGGCAAGCGCTTCACCCTACACACCCAGGCCCTGGGCTCCCTGGATATCGGCTCGCCAGTCTATTACCGGAAGATCCCGGTGGGCCAGGTAGTGGCCTATGAGCTGGACAACGAGGGCAAAGGCGTGAATGTCGAAATCTTCGTGCATGCGCCCAATGATGTGTACATCACCGAGAACACGCGGTTCTGGAATGCCAGCGGCGTCGACTTGAGCGTCGGCGCCAACGGTTTCGCGCTGAAAACCGAATCCTTGTCGTCCATGTTGATGGGCGGGATCGCCTTCCAGGCGCCGCCCTACAACCCCAATGACAAACCGGCCGAAGAAAGTCGCAGCTTTGAATTGTTCGAAGACCAGCAAAGCGCCCTCGCCCCGCCCAACGGCAAGGGGCAATACATGGTCCTGCGCTTCGATCAGGCCCTGCGCGGGCTGAAAGTCGACGCACCGGTGGAGTTCCTCGGCGTCGAGTTCGGCAGGGTTGTATCGATCAACCTGGATTTCGATGCGAAGAAACGCACCTTCCCGGTCAATGTCGGCATCGTGATCTACCCGCAACTGCTCGGCGAGGCCCACACCAAGCTGCTCAAGGCCATGAACAATAACCCTGACGATGAGGCAGCCGGCGTACGCCTGATCGGGACCTTCATCGAAAACGGCCTGCGCGCCCAGGCTCGCAGCGGTAACTTGCTGACCGGCCAGCTCTACATCGCCCTGGACTTCTACCCCAAGGCGGAAAAAGTCGCGTTCGACCCGAACCAGCGCCCCGTGGGCATCCCCACCATCCCGGGCAACCTGGAACAGCTGCAAGAGAAGTTCGAAGGCATCGTCAACAAGATCAGCCAACTGCCTGTCGAGCGTATTGCCGGCAACCTCGACGCCAGCCTGGTCGAACTGCGCAAGGGCCTTGCGCAATTCAACGCCAAGACGCTGCCGGGTGTGCAAACGACCTTGGCCGACGTGAGCAAGACCCTGCAATCGGCCAGTTCAACCCTGGCCGAAGACTCGCCGCAGCGTGAACAACTGACCCAGACCCTCGACGAGTTGGGGCGCATGTCGCGTTCCCTGCGCGAGCTTTCGGATTATCTGGGCCGGCATCCGGAGTCGCTGATTCGCGGCCGCCCCGATAACGCCGCACCGACGGACCTGCAAGGGCCACCCCGCAAATGACCATTGGAGCCGCCATGACATTGCCGTTGAAGATCACGTTACTGAGCGCCCTGCTGCTGCTCGGTGCCTGTCGCAGTGAACCCATCGCTTTTCATACCCTGACCCCGGCGCACTTGAGCCCGAGTACGCGAGCAGAGGCCGGCGGTGTGCGCATTGAGAGCATCAGCGTGCCGCCTCAGGTCGACCGCGCGCAGATAGTGATCCGCCAGGGCGACAGCGGCCTGGCGATTCTTGAAACCCAGTGGTGGGCCGCCACCCTCGCCGATGAACTGAGGAGCGCCTTGGTCGATCAATTGGCCAACAGCAATGCCCGGCAAGCCGTGGCTTTACGCGTAGACGTGCAGCGGTTTGACTCGGTACCGGGGCAGTACGCATTGCTCGATGTGCGCTGGCGCCTGAGGCAAGTCAATGGCGATCGCCCGGCCTTGACCTGCCGCACCACCTTGCAATCACCTGCCGGGCCGAGCATCGACGAGTTGGTGGTGGCGCATCAGAACAACCTCAAGCGTTTCGCGGCGCTGATCAATCAGACCGTCGACACCTCACTCAAAGGCTGCCCGACCACGCCATAAACCCAGGGCTCAGGCCAACAAGCCCATGGCCTTGGCCCGCGCTACTGCCTGGGTACGACGCTCCACGCCGAGCTTGCTGTTGATGTGGCTGGCGTGGGTCTTCACCGTGTGCAGAGAGATGAACAACTGGTTGCTGATTTCCTGGTTTGAACAGCCTTGGGCAATCAGTTGCAGCACCGCCAGCTCTCGGGTGCTGAGGGTTTCCTGTTGAGGTGCGGCTTCAACTGCGCTGACTTGGGGCAGCAACGCCAGCAAGCTCTGATTGAGCAGCCCATGGGAATCCTTGCCCAACTGCTCGCGCATCCACTGCGGGTAACCCTCCAACAACCGTTGAAACGGCTGCAACGCACCACCCGAACCGGCTTCCAGGGCACGGGCGAACACCGGCCTGGCCTTGGCTTCCTGGCCATTATCCAGAAGTAACTGCACCTGCTGGACCAGCGCCATCAGGGCAATCATCTGGCGCCCACTGTCATGAGCCTGCTGGGCCAGCGCTTCCAGGCGTTGCAGCGCGCTGTCGGGCTGATGGCGCGTGGCATCGAGCGCGGCTTGTTGCAGCTCGATATGTTGCGGCAAGTGCGGATGAAACTCGGGGGCGGCCGCAGCGTGCTCGCCGTTGTAGGTCTGCCCCAGGCGGGCCAGCCAGGCGTCGGCCAGGTCAGTGCGCCCCTGGGCCAGCCACAACTCGCATTTGATCAGGGTGATCATCGCCAGGTAATAGATCGGCGGCACATCCCAGATGTGCATCAAGCGCTCGGCCTCGGCCAGTTCGGCAAAAGCATGGGCAAACTCCCCACGCCGCCCTTCGAAGCTGGCGATGACGCAGTGCCCGATCAGCACGCTGATATCGCGGCAGGCACGGGCCTCGGCCAGGCCGGCGCGCAAACGCGCCAGGCCGGCTTCGGGCTGGTAACGCACCAGCAGCAGGTACCCCTCGTACAGCGACAGGCGTGCGCGCACGGCATACAGGCGCTGGGGCGCCAGCCCATGCAGGCGCTCAAGGCCCTGGCGGGCTTCATCCAGGGAACGCAGGATCTCCCCCCGCGCCTGCAGCACCCGCGCCCGGTCGTAATGGGCCAAGGCTTCAAACAAGGGGTTACCGACGCGCTGCGCCAGCTCCAACGATTCGCGGTTCAGACCACGAGCGCGCCACAGGTCGGCATCGACGATCGCCAGGTTGGACAGGGTCGAGAGGCACATCAGGCGCTGGCCGTAACGCTTTGGCGGCAAGCTTTCCAACGCTTCGTTGCAATAGCGCTGGGTCAGCTCACGGTCTCCGCGCCCACGGGCAATAATCCCGCTCAGCGCCAACCATTGGGCCAACATGGATTTTTGCGCGGTGGCCGATGGCGCCGGCAGGAAGCGGCTGAGGTAGCTGGACAGCTCCTGCGCTGCATCCAATTGGCATGCGAGCCCCAGCGCCCAGCTGTACAGCACGATCAAACGCGGCGTGCTGATCAGCAGGCTGTCGGGCAAGTCCATCTTCCAGCGCAGCAGCATGCCGATGTTCTGCTCTGCCAGCAGTTGCTCTTCGGACAGGTTCTGCACCAGATTCGCCGCCACATCCAGATGCCCGGCCCGCAGCGCCTGCTCCACCGCCTCGTCGATCAAGCCCTGGGTGTTAAACCAGCGACAGGCGCGCAAGTGCAGGCTGGCCGGCGGCAAGGTGGCGCTTTTCTCGCGGCGGGTACGCAGCAGGTCGGAGAACAAATGGTGATAACGGTACCAGTGCCCTTGCTCATCCAACGGCACCAGGAACACTTGATGAGCCTGCAAATAGCGCAGGATTTCTGCGCTGTCATGGGCCTCGCGGACGGCGTCGCATAATTCGCTGCAAAAACGCTCCTGAGGTGCGGTGTCATACAGGAACGCTTGCACTTCTGCGGGCAGGCAGTCGATGACTTCTTCGAGCAGGTAATCGCGAATCAGCCCTTCGCCACCGTGCAGGCTTTGCGGCAAGGCGCCCTCACTGCCGGCTTCGGAGGCCGCCAACAACCAGAAGCGCAGGCCGGCGACCCAGCCCTCGCTACGACGGATCAGGTTTTCCAACGCCTCACCGCGCAATGCATTGCCGTGTCCATCCAGCACCGCCAGGGATTCGTCATGGGTCAGGCGCAGGTCTTGCTCATGCAGTTCCAACAGGTGTCGCGACAGACGCAGGCGTGCCAGGTGCCAGTCCGGACGCTGCCGGCTGGTGACCAGCACCACCAGGCCATCAGGCAAATGATTGAGAAAAAACTGCAGGCAGCGATCCAGCACCGGGCCTTGGGCCAAGTGATAGTCATCCAGCACCAGCAATAACGGCGAACGTGCAGACAGGTGCACGGCCAGTTCGTCGAGCAGGCCATCGAGCCATTCTTCGAAGGCAAAGGGTTGGTGACGCTGGCGCATTTTCAGCAACCCCAGGGATTGGGCGCCGAGTTGCGGGAAATACTGTTGCAAGCCGTCGAGCAGCCGCTCCAGGAAACGGCCGGGGTCGCTGTCACGAGGGCTCAGGCCCAACCACAGGCTTTGCCACTGGGCTGGCAAGCCCTGGCAGAACTCCACCGCCAACGAACTCTTGCCGAACCCCGCGGGCGCGCTGACCAGCAACAGTCGCCCATCAAGGCCCGCATTCAGCCGTTCGCACAGGCGCGGGCGCAGCACGTAGCCGTCAGGCAGCGGGGGCCGGTAGAAGCGGCCTTCCAGCGGCGGCATCACCACACTGGCAGGCCCATGGGTTCGGGACAGATCAGTCATCGCCGGGCTCTTGTAGAAGGCTGTTGTCGGCATTGCAGATGTCCGCAGACTAGCGGTAAAAGCGGCGGGATTGTAGATCTTTGCAACAAATGGCTGAAAAAGAACTGCGACAAGAAATATCCCTTCCAGCCGCCAAGCAAGAAGCAGGAGCGAGCTTGCTCGCGAAGCACAAAAAAAAACGCGCCCATCCAGGAATGATCGTTCCCACGCTCTGCGTGGGAATGCAGACTTCGACGCTGCGCGTCGACTTTTGAGGCGTGACGCAGAGCGTCACAGGAAGCACTCCCACGCAGAGCGTGGGAGCGATCATTCAGAGAGCATCAGCAGAGGTTAGCGAACACCGTCCTGGCGCAGGGCCGCAGGGGTGAAGTCGCTGGTGCTGGCGGTGAAGCCGAAGTCATAGGCCTGCTTCTCTTCGTTCTTCATGCCCAGGGCTAGGTAGCGGCCGGACTGCAGGTCGTAGAGGGTTTCCAGGGCGTACCACGGCACTTGCTTGTCGTAGTAGTTCTCACCATGGGCCTCGGCGACGCGCCACAGTTGGCCACGACCGTCGTAGTGGTCGATCACCGCTGCCTGCCAGGTGTCTTCGTCGATGTAGAAGTCACGCTTGGCGTAGATGTGGCGCTGGCCTTCCTTCAAGGTGGCGACCACGTGCCAGACACGGCGCAGCTCGTAGCGAGCCAGGTCCTGGTTGATGTGGCCAGCCTTGATGATATCGGCGTACTTGAGCTTGGGATCGTCGATCTTGTAGCTGTTGGAGGCAATGTAGATTTCTTTCTTGCCTTCCAGCTTCCAGTCGTAGCGGTCCGGCGCACCGTTGTACATGTCGAGGTTGTCGGAGGTGCGCAGGCCATCGGCGGCAGTACCCGGCCCGTCATAGGACACTTGCGGCGCCCGACGCACACGGCGCTGCCCGGCGTTGTAGACCCAGGCCGAACGCGGTTCTTTGACCTGGTCCAGGGTTTCGTGCACCAGCAGCACACCACCGGCCAGGCGCGCTGGCGCAGTCACTTGCTGCTTGAAGTAGAACAGCACGTTGCCTGGGTTTTTCGGATCGAAATCCTTCATCTTGTCACGGAACACGAACTGGTCGCGGAAGTACACCAGGCTGTAGGAACCGTTGGTTTGCGGGGTGGCCTGGGTAACCAGGCGGGTCACGCTGCCGCCGCGGTAACGGGTAATGTGGTTCCAGATCACTTCAACGCCGCTCTTGGGAATCGGGAACGGGACGGCGGTTTCGAAGTTTTCCAGACCGTTGCCGCCGGACACCAGGTTGGTGGTGGTGGCGTTTTTCTTGATCGAGGCAAACACCTCGGCCGGCACGGTGGCGCCGCGATGGGTCGGGTACACCGGCATCTTGAAGCTGTCCGGGTAACGCTTGAACATCGCGTATTGCCCGGGGGCCAGCTTGTCTTTGTACTGCTCGACGTTCTGCGCGGTGATGGTGAACTGCGGTTGCTCGCTGGCATACGGGTTGGCGAGGAAACCACGGGCGTCGACCGCACCGGCATTGGTCGGCAATGGCGACCATTTTGGAATGGTGCCGGCCGCGTTACCGGCCATCTCGGCGCCCATCGGGGTCAGGGTCGTGCCGAGCTTGGCGGCTTCATCTGCCGAGACTGCCGCCATGACGTTACTCGCCAGGATCGACAGCCCAAGCACACCCACGTGCAACAGACTTTTTGTTATTTTCATGCTCTGGTCTTCCTGAATACATGCCACTTGAAAAGAGTGTGCTTAGAAGTTGGCGCCGAAGCTCAAGGCGACAAAGTCGCGGTCATCCACGGTGCTGAACTTGCCACCAAAGAAGTTGGTGTACGCCAGGCTCGCGGTATAGGTGTTCTGGTATTCGGCATCCAGGCCCAGGCTGACCGCCTTGCGACCTTCTTCAAAGTTGCCGCCAGGGCCTGGCGAGTAACCTTTGACGTCATGGGACCAGGCCACGTTGGGTTTGAGGTTCACGCCGGCGAACACGTCCGGGTATTCCCAGATGGCACGGGCGCGGTAGCCCCAGGACGTTGCGGTGGTATAGCCGTCGTTGTTGCAGTTGGTGTTCAGGCCAGCAGCGTTGGGCAAGCCGGCGCCGTTGGCGGTGGAGTTGTTGAGGGCGTTGCAGAACCCACCTGGCAGCGTGCCTGGGCCGAACACCGGGTCGCGGCCGTAACGAGCCTGGGATTTGCTTTCCAGGCCACCCACGTGGGTCACGCCGATTTCACCGACGGTGGTGAGGCGGCTGGCGCCCATGACCTGGTCGAAGAAGTGCGTGAAGGTGGTCTGGAACTGGGTGACCTCCTTGCGGTTGTAGCCGTGCAGGTCCTGGCCCGGCGTGCCCTTGAGCACGGACGCATTGCCAAAGCCGGGGATCGGCGTGACACCGGCGAACAGAATGTCAGTGGTGCTCAACTGCACCGGCGCATTCGGACGGTAGCTCAACTCACCGCTCCAGGCGGTGCCGGTAGGCAAGGTGGTGGAGAAACTCAGGCCGTAGAGGCGAATATCTTCCGGGTACTCGACGAAGTAGTTCGAGCTACCCGCCACGATCAACGGTCGCAAGGCCCCCAGTGGCCCCAGCGGACGCGTGTAGGCCGCCGATGGCGCGCCCTGCGCGCTGAAGATCGGCGCACGGCTGTGGTAGTTCATGAAGTAGGCGCCGAATTCGGTATCCAGCGGTTCGAAGTTGTAGCGCATGGCCACGCCAAACTGGCCGCTGTCGCGGGCATCACGGTCCGGCCCACGGCGCACCAGCACGCCTTCGCTGTTCACGTCCACCCCCAAGGCACCCAGGGTCGGCAGGGCGGCGGCAGGAATGGTCGAACGCTTGTTCAGTACCCGCAGGTTATTGCTGCAACCATCGGAGATCACGTCCGGCTGCGAGAAGAACGTGCCGCAGTTATCGGTCACGGTCTGGTCCCACTCCAGCTGGTAAAACGCCTCGGCCGACAGGTTGTCGGTGAGCGACTGGGACACGTAGAACATGTTCACCGGGATCAAGCCTTCCTTGATCTCGGCCCCCGGACGGCGAAACGCCGACACGTCGATCGGGTTAATGGAGTTGATGCCGCCGCCGATGAAGGTACTTTCGCCCCAGCTCACCACCTGCTTACCAAAACGCACGGAACCCGGCGCATCGGCAATCGAGTAGTTGTGGTAGACGAATGCGTCGAGAATCTGCCCGCCCGAAGACTTGGCGCCTTCCTTGCGGTTGTTGTCGCTGATGTCCTTGAACGGACGGCTTTCGTCCTTGAGTTCAAAGTCGTACCAGTACTTGCCCCGCACAAACACACCGGTGTCGCCGTACTTCAGTTCCAGGTCGTGGATGCCCTTGAAGATCTTCGAGAACGTCTCGCCGCGCTTGAAGTTCAAGTGCCCGTCATCGGAGGTCTGGGACAGGCCCTTGCCGCCGTTGTTGGCACCGATCAGGTCACGATTGGGTTTGGCCGTGGACCAGCTCGCCCCCACGGAAAGCGACGAGTCAAAGCTCCCTTCGATTTCACCAATGTTGAAACTGACGCCGAATGCCGGCCCGGCGAGCGTAGAAGCGAGGCTGACGGCCAGGGGCAGTCTTGCCCGGCGCCAGAACTGGTTTACTGAGGTCATCGACGCTACTCCATGTGCATATTTTATTGTTATGGCAGTGAGCCCTTTCTTCAGATGTAACGGCCGGGATACAACGATTCCAATGCCGCATCGCCACCGAGCCTCCATGGCTCGAAGCGCAACATCCGCGAAAAACTCTGAAAGGGACTATAGCCAGAGGGGGGTAGTGCTTGATCCCTCTAAAGTGTGATTTGCATCACCAACCTGTCTGCCACAACCCTTTCGCCACGCCGACGAAGGTCGACGCGGGAAGGATGGCTGAAATTCGGCAAATCACAAGTAAAGGCTTGATATAGAGCATTGCCGCGCCCGAACGGGCGCGGCGAGAAGGTTTAGAGCGTGGACAGGAACGTGCTGTTGTTGGCCTGCCATTCGATGATGTCGACACGGATACGTTTCTTGTCGAGTTTGCCGACACTGGTCTTGGGAATTTCAGTAACAACGGCGATCTGGCTCGGGATCGCCCACTTGCTCAAATGGCCCAGCTCGACAAAAGGCTTGAGGTGTTCCTTGAGCTCTCGCGCATCGATCACATGCCCTTCACGCACCACCAACAAGGCGAAGGGCCGCTCGCCCCATTGCGGGTCGGCAATGCCCACCACCGCCACTTCCCGTACCGCCGGGTGGCGGCTGACCAGATCTTCGAGTGCCAGGGAAGAGATCCATTCGCCGCCGGTCTTGATCACATCCTTGATGCGGTCGCGGATATCAATCACACCGAAGGCATCCAGCGTGGCCACATCACCGGTGTGCAGCCAGCCACCGGCCCATAGCTCGGCGCCCTTGTGCGGCTCGTTGTAGTAACCCTCGGTCAGCCACGGCGCGCGCAGGACCAGTTCGCCCTGGGTTTCGCCATCGGCGGGTAGGAAACGACCGTCGGTGTCCATGATTGCCGCCTCGACCAACGGGCCCGGCACACCGGCCTTGATGCGGTAGGTGGTGCGCTCATCTTCGCTGCCGGCCATCAGCTCATCATTGAGGTGAGCGCAGGACACCAGCGGCCCGGTCTCGGACATGCCATACGCAGCGGTCAGCTGAATGCCACGAGCCTTGGCAGCTTCATACAGCGAACGGTTGAGGGCGCTGCCGCCGATGACGATTTTCCAACCGCCGAAATCCACGTTCTGCGCAGCCTTGGCGTTGAGCACCATTTGCAGAATGGTCGGCACACAGTGGGAGAACGTCACCTTCTCCTTGCGCCACAGCTCCACCAGGTATTCCGGGTCGTAGCGGCCGGGGTACACCTGCTTGAGCCCGAGCATGGTCGCCACATACGGCAAGCCCCAGGCGTGTACGTGGAACATCGGCGTGATCGGCATGTACACGTCGTTGGTGCCCAGCAGCCGCACGCTGTCGACGCTGCCCATGATGGTCGCCACGCCAATGGTGTGCAGCACCAGTTGCCGATGGGTGAAGTACACACCTTTGGGGTTACCGGTGGTGCCGGTGGTGTAGAACGTGGTGGCGACCGAGTTTTCGTCAAAATCCTCGAAGTCATAGCTGGGGCTGGCGGCGGCCAGCAGGGTTTCATACTCACCCACCAGGTTGGGTAGCTCGGCGGTGAGGGTGTCACCATCGGTAATCAACAAGGTCTTGTCGACGGTGGTGAGCTGCCCGGCAATGGCCTGGTAGAGCCCCACGAACTCACTGTTGACCAGCACAAAGCGGTCTTCGGCGTGGTTCATGGTGTACAGAATCTGTTCTGGCGACAGGCGCACGTTGATGGTGTGAATCACCGCGCCGATCATCGGGATGGCGAACATGCACTCCAGGTAACGGTGGCTGTCCCAGTCCATCACCGCCACAGTATCACCAGCCTTGACCCCGGCTTCGGTCAGCACATTGGCCAGGCGCGCAACGCGCTCGATCAACGTCGGGTAGCTGTAGCGCAGCTTGTCGCGGTAGATAATTTCCCGGGTCTTCTCGTAGCGAGTCCCGGACATCAACAGGCGCTTGATCAACAGCGGGTACTGGTACGCACCTTCGGCGGGCGGGATAACACGGGTCTGCAACATAAGAATCCCTTTAATGACTGCACGGTCTTGGCTTGAAGACCTGCACTGTAGAGCGCTTATGTTTCAACCAAATCAGCCAAAGGAATGATTTGCAGGCACCAGCAAATGCTAGCGTTACGCCATTACCGAGGACCTAATGAGACCCAATGTGGGAGCGGGCTTGCTCGCGAATGCGGAGTGTCAGCCAGTATATCTTTGACTGAACCACCGCATTCGCGAGCAAGCCCGCTCCCACATTTGGACTGTGCTGACTTGAGAAAAGTGATTATTTCATGCTGGTAAAGGCCAGCTTCACCCCGATGGCAATCAACACCGCGCCCATGGTCCGATCAAACCAATGACCCATCTTTGCAAACCCGGCGCGCACGCGCTGCTGGCTGAACAACATGGCCACCAGGCAAAACCACAGGGCCGTGGCCACCGCCAGGTACACACCGTAACCAGCCTGTACCGCCAGCGGCGTGTGGGGGTTGATCACCACGGTGAACAGCGACAGGAAGAACAGCGTGGCCTTGGGGTTCAAGCCATTGGTCACAAAGCCTGCGGTAAACGCGCCGCGTGGGGTGCGCTCGCCCGCTTCACGGTGCAACTCGCCCTCGGCTGCAGGCTTGGCCGGCTGAGCGCGCAGGGCCTTGAAGCCGATGTACAGCAGGTACGCGGCTGCGGCCCACTTCAACGCATTGAACAGCACAATAGACTGGGACACGATCAAGCCGATACCCAGCAACGAGTAACCCACATGCAGGAAAATCGCCGAACCGACACCCAAGGCCGTCCAGGTTCCGGCACGGCGGCCGTGGGTCACGCTTTCACGCACCACCACGGCGAAATCCGGGCCGGGGCTCGCCACTGCCAACAAGTGAATCAAGGCTACGGTCAAAAACTCGGCGACGTACATGCTCACTCCATTAAGTAACTGATTATTTCATCTGATAGGCTCGGCAGATTACGCCTTCGAACCTCGTCGCAAAAGGTACAGTTGATCATGAACAATCGCCGCGCCGTCTTCCTCGACCACCCTTCCCTGGACTTGGGCGACCTCGACCTCAGCGGTTTGCATGACTGCTTCAGCCAGCTTCAGTTGTTTGAACAGACCACGCCAGAAAATGTTCTGGAGCGCTTGCAGGGCGCCCAAGTCGCCATCAGCAATAAAATCCCGCTCACGGCGCAAACCCTGGCCGCCTGCCCCGAGCTCAAACTGATCCTGGTGTCGGCCACTGGCACCAACAATATCGACCTTGAAGCGGCCCGCGCCCACGGCATCACCGTGAGCAACTGCCAGGGCTATGGCACGCCGTCGGTGGCACAACATACGATCATGCTGCTGCTCAACCTCGCCACGCGCTTGAAGGACTATCAACAGGATGTGGCCGCTGGCAAATGGCAGCAGGCCAAACAGTTTTGCCTGCTGGACCATCCGATCGTCGAACTGGAAGGCAAAACCCTCGGCCTGCTCGGCCACGGTGAATTGGGCAGTGCCGTGGCACGCCTGGCTGAAGCGTTCGGCATGCGCGTGGTGCTCGGCGCGATACCTGGGCGCCCTGCCCGCGCCGACCGTGTGCCGCTGGACGAATTGCTGACCCAGGTCGATGCGCTGACCCTGCATTGCCCACTCAATGAACACACCCGCGACTTTATCGGCGCCCGTGAACTGGCGCTGCTCAAGCCCGGCGCGTTTATCGTCAACACCGCACGCGGTGGCTTGATCAATGAACAGGCCCTGGCCGACGCGCTGCGCAGTGGTCATCTTGGCGGCGCCGCGACTGACGTGTTGAGTGTCGAGCCGCCAGTCACTGGTAATCCGCTGCTGGCGGGAAACATTCCACGCTTGATCGTCACGCCCCACAACGCCTGGGGCAGTCGCGAAGCGCGGCAGCGCATCGTCGGCCAGCTCACGGAAAACGCCCAGGGCTTTTTCAACGGCGCCCCGCTGCGCGTCGTCAGTTGATAAACTGCGCCCCTTTTCAAGGAGCAGACTATGGATCCGCGCAGTGAAGTACTGCTTCGCCAGGCCGAACTTTTTCAAGGCAACCTGCTGCTCGTAGGTTTGCCTGCCGACGATTTGCTTGGGCGCCTGCCCAATGCCCACGGCTGGTGCTGGCATGCCGGTGACCAAGCGGCGCTCGATGCGCGCTTCGCAGAGCGCAGCCAGTTTGGCGTGACGGTGCCAGAGCGCGCCTTTGATGCGGCGGTGATTTTCCTGCCCAAGTCCAAAGACCTCACCGACTACCTGCTCAACGCCGTGGCCGCGCGCCTGCCTGGCGCTGAGCTGTTTCTGGTGGGCGAGAAAAAGGGGGGTATCGAAAGCGCCGCCAAACAGATGGTTCCGTTCGGCAAACCGCGCAAGCTCGATAGTGCACGGCATTGCCAGCTGTGGCAGGTCACCGTCGCCAACGCGCCGCACGCCGTGGAGCTTGAGAGTCTGGCACAGGTCTTCGACGTACCGCTGGCCGAAGGCCCGCTGAAGGTGGTGAGCTTGCCAGGGGTGTTCAGCCATGGTCGCCTGGACCGCGGCACCGAGTTGTTGCTGGAGCACTTGGACAAGCTGCCCAGCGGCAACCTGCTCGATTTCGGTTGCGGCGCCGGGGTGTTGGGAGCTGCGGTCAAACGCCGCTACCCGCATAACACCGTGACGATGCTGGATGTGGATGCCTTCGCCGCCGCCAGCAGTCGCCTGACGCTGGCAGCGAACGGCCTGGAAGCTGATGTGTTGACCGGTGACGGTATCGACGCCGCGCCCATGGGTTTGAATGCGATTTTGAGCAATCCGCCGTTCCATGTCGGCGTGCACACCGATTATTTCGCCACGGAGAACCTGCTGCGAAAAGCGGCGAAACACCTGGCAAAAGGTGGCGAACTTCGCCTGGTCGCCAATAGTTTCCTGAAGTACCAGCCACTGATCGAAGAGCATTTGGGCATCTGCGCAATCAAGGCCGAAGGCAATGGTTTTCGCATTTACCGCGCCAAGCGTCCCTGACGGAGGTTTGAAAAAGAACGCTTGCCGAATGGGTTTTGCCTAGGCAGAATCCGCAGCGTCCTAGGGGAGTAGTCTCCCACGAGCGCCATGCTCGTCCGGCATACGTCAACATACTTGGTCAGCAGACCATGGCGTATGCGACCCAGGAGTCCGCACAGACGGACCGGGGTTTGACAAGACCTATGACACGCACACCTTACCCGGGGCGGGAAGGCTGTACGTGTCATAGCCGTGTCGACCCGCCCCTGGAAACTACCTGATGCTGGATTCACTACTCGTTCCTACCGCAATCGTTGCCTTGGCCGAAATCGGCGACAAGACGCAACTGCTCGCACTCATCCTTGCTGCGCGCTTTCGCAAGCCCTGGCCGATCATCGCCGGTATCGTCGCCGCGACCCTGGCCAACCATGCGGCGGCCGGTGCCGTGGGCGCCTGGTTCGGGAGTTTCTTCTCGGATGCGGTGCTGCACTGGATCCTCGCCGCGAGCTTCTGCGCCACGGCGCTGTGGACTCTGGTGCCGGACAAACTCGATGATGACGAAGCCAGTACCACCCGTAAGTTCGGGCCCTTCCTGACCACCTTGATTGCATTCTTCCTCGCCGAAATCGGTGACAAGACCCAGATCGCCACGGTGATGCTGGCGGCGCAATACCCGGAACTTTGGCTGGTGATTATCGGTACCACCCTGGGCATGTTGATTGCCAACGTTCCGGTGGTGCTGGCGGGGAATTTTGCCGCGGAGAAGCTGCCGCTGACCTTGATTCGTCGCTTGGCGGCTACGGCGTTCTTCGTGCTGGCGATTATTGCGGTGTACAAGGCCATGCAGAGCAGCGGCTGGCTGTAAACCGATCAGGGCGGGAGGAGCGGGCTTGCCCGCGATAGCGGCGTATCAGTCACTGAATCTGTTGCTGAACGGGCGTTATCGCAGGCAAGCCAGCTCCCACAATGGTCCAGAATCAGCGCCTGGCATAGGACCCTGTGGGAGCGGGCTTGCCCGCGAAGGCGAGGTATCAGTCACTGAATGAGTCACTGCAACACCGCATTCGCGAGCGAACTCGCTGCCACAGGGCGTCGATCAGGACTTCTTGGCCTGCTGGTAGAGCGGCATTACCTTCGGAATCGCCGCCTGCAAGGACGCGATGCGGCTGTCGGAAGCCGGGTGCGTGCTCATGAATTCCGGCGGTGCGCCTTCCGAAGCCTTGGCCATCTTGTTCCACAAGGTGATGGCCGCGTTCGGGTTGTAACCAGCGCGGGCGGCCAGTTCCAGGCCGATCAGGTCGGCTTCGTTTTCATTGCTGCGGCTGTTGGGCAAGGTCATGCCGTAGTTGGCCACGGTATCGGCCAGTGCCAGGCTGTCCTGGCCGAGACCGAATATTGCCCCGGCGCCCTGCTTGGCCATCTGGATACCGTAAGCCTTGGACATGGCTTCTCGGCCGTGCTCACGCAAGGCGTGGGCGATTTCATGGCCCATCACGGCGGCCAGTTCGTCATCGGTGAGCTTGAGGTTGTCGATCAAGCCGCTGTACACCAGGATCTTGCCGCCAGGCCCGCAGTTGGCGTTCATCTCATCGCTTTTGATCAGGTTCACATCCCAGTTCCACTGGGCCGCATCCGCGCGGAAAGTCGGAGCCTGGGCGATCAGGCGCTTGGCAATGGCCTGCACGCGCTTGGCGTTGGCGCTGGTCTTGTCCAACACCCCTTTGCTGCTGGCTTCACCCAGGGTCTGCTGATAAGACTGGGCATACATCTGGTCGACTTCCTGGCTCGACAGCATGCTGAACATGTACTGCTTGCGCTCCACCCCAACGGCGCCGCCGCTGGTGGTATTGACCGACTGACAACCCGCCAGCAGCATCGCTGCAACCAAACCGCTTACCACCAATGACTTCTTCATGAACACGCTCCCTGAAAACATGGCGCGTATCGTAGGCGGTCATTGGTATCTGCGCCAGATACACCAGACGTTTAACCGCTGAATTTCAGATACATCCGAACGCGACCGGACTGGCAAAGCTCACGCCGGGGTCAGGCACTCGGGCCCATTGAGCTTCGGATCGTTGACCATATTGGCCAGCACCCGCTCGCGCAGCACGGCAGGCTCAGCCGCCAGCAGGCTCTGCAATACATGCAGCGGTGTCTCGGGGTCGAGCCAGGCGGCCTGCGCTGCCGCGTCCAGGATCAATGGCCGGCGCTGACTTTGCGCCGCTTGGGTAACCACCGCCGTACTCAGCCATACCTGCTCCTGCACCGGATACGCTTCCCACACTGCGGCAAAGAACAACGTGGAGCCCTCCCCCGGCGTGAGCCAATACGGGCGCTTGCGCTGGGTGCCGCGCCATTCGTAGAAACCGTTGGCCGGCAGCAGGCAGCGGCGCTGGCGGAACGCTTCACGGAACATCGGTTGTTCGGCCAGGGTTTCGGCGCGGGCATGGGCTGGAGTACGCGACAGGTCTGTCAGCCAAGGCGGCGTAAGGCCCCAACGGGCACGCGCCAGGGTGAGCTGGCCTTCGCTCAGGCGCTGGATCAGTACCGAATCATTGGGGGAAATGTTCCACTGGGCCTGCTGATCCGCGGGGAAGCCGGGCAAGGCAGCAAAGGCAGGGTTCCAGCGAAACAGGGCATAACGTCCACACATGGGGCAACACGACTCTTGGGGTAAACCGACCGACAGCCTAACAGACCAATACGTCGGGGAAGCTGTCGGGTTCGTCGCCGGGCAACGGTTGCGCGCCGATATAGGCAGTGATCAGCTCGCGGGCAACAGCCGCCTGATCGTTATCGACCTCCAGCCCCAGCAAGCCGAAGATCGGCAACTCGCCCGTGCCGCCGAGCAGGTGGCGCCCCACCAGATGCGCCTCGATGCCTTCACTGGCAAGCATCTGCTGCAACAACTCGCCCTCCATCAGGTTTTCCGGTTCGTAGACTCGCTGCATGGGCGTACCTTTTTATTCGTTCCCGCTGCGCATTATTCATTTTCGCTGCGGGTTTCAAGCATCCACTCTTCACCATGAACTTGCAGGTCGAATGTGATCGGCCGGCAACACACTTGGCAGTCTTCTATATAGGTCTGGTCACCACCGGACAAATCCACCGTTGTCTCGACCCCTTCGCCACAATAAGGACAATCGTACAGCGCAGTTTCGAGCATCGCAGTCTCCCAGGTGACTTGTGCGTATAATCGCCGGTCTATTTACAGGGCTATTCTTGGCCGGCCCCTTATTCGGACCGCACCCTGACATTTCCTTTTACTTACCCTAGCCGTTTCTAACAAGAGAGCATGATGGGCGAATTCGATACCATCCGACCTTACAACGACAGCGAAGTCCCGGCAGTGCTGGCGCGCCTGTTCAGTGACAAGGCCTTTCTGGACATCCTGACCCACTTCCGCTTCCCGCGCTTTGCAGGCGCCCTGGGCTGGCTGCTCAAGCCAATGATCGCGCGCAAACTGCGCCGTGAGTTCGCTGGCGTCACCACCGTGGCCACGCTGCAGGACAAGGTCGAGTACTACGTTGACCACACCATTGACCGGGCGACCGACGGCGTGACCTATACCGGCGTCGAGCAACTGAAATCCGGCACCGCCTACCTGTTCCTGGCCAACCACCGCGACATCGTGATGGATCCGGCCTTCGTCAACTACGCCGTGTACCACGCCGGCCTGCCGACGCCGCGCATCGCCATCGGCGACAACCTGCTGCAAAAGCCGTTTGTCAGCGACCTGATGCGCTTGAACAAGAGCTTCATCGTGCACCGTTCGATCACCGGGCGAAAGGAGAAGATGGCGGCTTACAACCTGCTGTCGGCCTACATCAACCATTCGATCCGCAACGACTGCCAGTCGATCTGGATTGCCCAGGCTGAAGGCCGGGCCAAGGATGGCGATGACCGTACCGAATCGGCGATCCTCAAGATGTTCCACGTCAGCCGCAAGGACGAGCCATTTGCCGAGGTCATCCAGTCGTTGAACCTGACGCCGGTGTCCATCAGCTACGAGTACGACCCTTGCGATGCCGCCAAAGCCCGCGAGTTGTATATCCGCGCCACCACCGGTACCTACAGCAAGGCACCGGGCGAGGATGATGTGAGCATTGCCCTGGGCATTACCGGCTATAAAGGCCGGGTGCACGTGAACTTTGCGCCGCCGATCACCGAGCGTTTCGAAGACACCAAGCTGCTGGCCGTGGAGATGGACCGGCAGATCCTGGGCGGCTATCGGTTGTTCCCGGTGCACTACCTGGCATATGCGCAGTGGAGTGACGCCGACCCGCAATTGCAGGTGCCCAAGGCGGCGGACGTATTCCCGGCCGATGAGCTGGCCAAGGCCAAGGCGGAATGGGAGCGGCGCTTGAACGAGTGCCCGGCGGAGCACCGGCCTTATCTGGTGGTGCAGTATGCGACGCCGGTACGCAACCAATACCGAGTCAAGGCTGGGATCCCTCTATAAACACCCAACCCAAATATGTGAGCCCACTGGGGATATGGGGCAGGCGCTGATTCTGTGGGCAGTACATGGCCAGTGTGGGAGCTGGCTTGCCTGCGATAGCGGTGGGTCAGTTAAAGATTCAGCGGCTGATACACCGCCTTCGCGGGCAAGCCCGCTCCCACATTTGGTTTTGCAGTGGAATTAGAAGTGGGTGCTGAGCCAGGAGATGGCCAGGGCCAAGCCAAGGCAAGCAAAACCGACGCGGTACGCCAGGCGATGCGCCCGTTCGGTGCGTGTATCCAGAAACAGCATCGGCTGGTCGATAGCGCGCTCTTCGCTGCGCAGGGCCAGGTCGGCCATCGCACGCTGTGCATGCAGGCGGGTGATGAACAGCACCCAGGCGCCCGAGCAGGCAACCAACAGGGCAACAATATTAATGAGCAGTGCGGGCAGCGCCATCGCAAACCTCGGTGAACCAGTGTTCGGGTATCAGTCCAGATACACTCCTGAACGATCGTCGCCTCCTGCGCCTTTAATGCTCCTTCCCCATGGACGGCTAATGTATCCAGTAATTTACGCCGTCACCTGAACGTCACCTTAACAAGCCACTCTGTTGCCCTTCGACGCTTGAGGAGCTTGTCATGCTGCATGCGCAAAACCAGGATCGGCTGTATCTGATCGCCCAGAGCGATGAACAGGAGGCGCTGATCGGCAGCCTCGCGTTCAACGTTCAGGACCGCCATTGGCTGGTGTATTGCGCCCTCGGCGGGCACCAGCATGCCGATCTGCCGGAGCTGGATGTGCTCACCGGCGTGAGCATGCTGGACTTTTATGTCGATACGGCGGCATGACAAAACCACAGGCATAAAAAAACCGGGCTCAGCGATGAGCCCGGTTTTTTTGTGAGCGGCTTATTGCGCGCTGAGCAGTTGGCCGATGCTTGGGTCCTTGAACAGGCGGGTCAGGGCATCGCTGAGCACGTCGCTGACCAGCTTGGTGTTGGTTTCCTGGTTGGGCGACATGCCGAAACGCTGGTTGAGCGAGGCGGCGTAGCGGCCACTGTAACGGCGGGTGCCGGCACTGACGTCAGACTTGAAGGTGGCGCCGATGGAAGCCTCGGTCACATACAGGCCGTCTTTGGGCGACTGGTATTTAAGCTCGGCCAGGGTCACGGTCAGTTGTGGTACGCCTGGCGAGTTGGTCGGCGTAAAGCCCAACAAACGCACAGCAGCTTCAGCCTGGGCCTGCAACTTGGGCAGCACATCCTGGCCGGTCACCGAAATCAGTGCGGTCTCCGGGTACAGGCCGCCACGCGAGCCCAGGGTCGGCGACGGACGACCGTCGACCACGCGCACCGACACCGGCTGGCCATGGCCTACCGCAGCCAACGGCGCAGTGACTTTAGGTTGCGGGCTGAGTTGTTGCGGGCTGTTGGCGCAGCCGACAAGGGTCAAACTGGTCACAGTGATCAAACCGAACAACAGGCGTTGCAACATCGCATTTCTCCAGGACTAGGTGCAGACAGGTCGCCAGTATAACGGTGCACGCGCGCCACTCACCAGCGATCCTGAACGACGGCTGAAGCCCCGGTGCAAATTACAAATTCGCATAAATTCGTCACCCCAGTGTCATGCCACACTGGCAACCTTCAAGCATGTAACACACCAGGTACACAGCCATGCGCCTTCTCAAGACCCTGTTCATGTCACACACCCGCCATCGTCACTTTGCCTTGCTCGATGCCAAAGGCCATTGCCAGGCATTCAAGCAGTGCAGCCTGCCGCCCGTCGGTGAAGGCTGGGTGGAAGTGACCGAGACTCACCTGGGCTGGATGCACCGCCCACTGCCGGCCAGCGCCCGGGTCAGCCCGCAGGTTTTTCGCGCACAACATCGGCAAGCGTTGGCCTCCTGACCGGGACCCGAATAAAAGTCATAAAACACGCCCATTTCCTTGGCATTCTTCGCTACAATCTCCCCCCGATTATAAGGACGTCTCCTGATCGGGCCCCGCAGCATCGTTAATGCCCAGGCATTAGCCCCCAAAATCGCCCACAGAGAGCCGCCCACACAGATCGAGTGAAGCTGGCGTGCTTGCTGTTTCCTTTGCAAACCACCCCGTCTTTCATCGAATCTGCCAGAGCTGCCATTGCGCTCGGCCACTTGAGTTGTTTGCCCGTTTTGCCGCGTGTCGGCAGAGGTTTACGGGCCAGGTGCCAGGCTGGGGCAGCCCTTTTTTGAGGTTCACGTCTTCAAAAGAGCGTGAAAAAACGGGTTTTCACAACTTCACAAGAGTGTGGCGAGCAAATGAATAGTTTGGCGTTTGTACAAGCACCATCAGCGTCTGGGTCAGCCCAATTACACAGGATCGAGCCTTCCTCAAAAACCGGAGCTTGAGCCTGTCCGCTACGGATTGGTTGCACGAATCGCACGCTTTGACCATAAGTCGAATTGCCACAGGCGCCCATGAATGCGTTCATAGGCAGATTAGCCCGGCAGGAAGCGTGTGCTGAAGTTGCAAAGAATTGCGAAACGGACATGGCGATCCTGGCCATGGGTAACCTGGGGCAACACGTGAATCGCCCCGTCACTCCTGGCAGCCATGCCGTCAATTTGGTGCTGCAGATTTTGGAGACGCGTTAAATGGCGCATAACGAAGCAGTCGACGTAGTACTGGTAGGGGCCGGCATCATGAGTGCCACCCTGGCCGTACTGCTCAAAGAGCTCGACCCCAGCCTCACGCTGGAAGTCGTTGAGCTGATGGACTCGGGTGCCGCGGAGAGTTCCAACCCGTGGAACAACGCCGGCACCGGCCATGCCGGGCTGTGTGAGCTGAACTACACGCCACAGGCCGCCGATGGTTCCATCGACATCAAGAAAGCCGTGCACATCAACACCCAGTTCGAGGTGTCGAAGCAGTTCTGGGCTTACCTGACCAAGAAAGGCACCTTTGGCTCGTCCAAGTCGTTCATCAGCCCGGTGCCGCACCTGAGCTTCGTGCAGGGCGACAAAGGCGTGTCCTTCCTCAAGAAGCGCTTTGAGACCCTCAGCCAGCACCACGCGTTTTCGGACATGCACTACACCGAAGACCGCAGCGAAATGGCCGAGTGGATGCCGTTGATGATGCCGGGCCGCCCGCTCGACGAAAAAATCGCCGCCACCCGCGTGATGAACGGCACCGACGTCAACTTTGGCGCCCTGACCAATCAGCTGCTCAGCCACCTGACCAGTTCGCCAGACGCCCAGGTCAAGTACTGCAAGCGCGTAACCGGCCTCAAGCGCAACGGCGCAGGCTGGACCGTGAGCATCAAGGACGTCAACAGCGGTAACAGCCGCGACGTCGATGCCAAGTTCGTGTTCCTCGGCGCTGGCGGTGCGGCGCTGCCGTTGCTGCAGGCCTCGGGCATCGAAGAGAGCAAAGGCTTCGGCGGCTTCCCGGTGAGCGGCCAGTGGCTGCGTTGCGACAACCCGGAAGTGGTCAAGCAGCACCAGGCCAAGGTCTACAGCCAGGCTGCCGTGGGCTCGCCGCCGATGTCCGTGCCGCACCTGGACACCCGCGTGGTGGATGGCAAGAAATCCCTGCTGTTCGGGCCATACGCCGGTTTCACCACCAAGTTCCTCAAGCACGGCTCGTTCCTTGACCTGCCGATGTCGATTCGCGCCGGCAACATCGGCCCAATGCTGGCCGTGGCCCGCGACAACATGGACCTGACCAAGTACCTGGTCAGCGAAGTGCGCCAGTCCATGGAACAGCGCCTGGAATCCCTGCGTCGCTTCTACCCCGAGGCGAAAGCCGAAGACTGGCGCCTGGAAGTGGCCGGCCAGCGCGTGCAGATCATCAAGAAAGACCCGAAGAAAGGCGGCGTGCTGCAGTTCGGCACCGAACTGGTCGCGGCCAAGGACGGTTCGCTTGCGGCACTGCTGGGCGCGTCTCCAGGCGCTTCGGTCACGGTCTCGATCATGCTGGAGCTGATCGAGCGCTGCTTCCCGGAGAAAGCCGCCGGCGAATGGGCCACCAAGCTCCATGAGATCTTCCCGGCACGCGAGAAAGTGCTGGAGACGGACGCCGAGCTGTATCGCAAGCTCAACACGCAGAACAACATCAGCCTGGAGCTGGTGGAGCAAAGCAACGAGGCTGAAAGCTACGCGTGAGGTCGTGACGCAGAGCGTCACAGAATGCATTCCCACGCAGAGCGTGGGAACGAGCGCGAAACGCCCCGGCCTCTCATGAGGCCGGGGCGTTTTTTTGTGGCTCGGATAATCAGCCGCGGGCGTTGTCGATCAGCTCGATGTATTCGGCGGCGTTGCGCTGGTCTTTGATCAGGTCGACGAAGGTCTGGCCATGCTCGTCCTTGCCGTCCAGGTCCAGGCCTGCTTCTTTGAAAAAGCCCAGGAAACGCTCGAAGTCGTCGATACGCAGGCCGCGATAGGCCTTGATCAGTTTGTGCAGGGACGGCGACGTCGCTTCAACCGGCTCGAAGTCCAGGAACAACTTGATCTGGTCGTCACCGATTTCGTCGCCAATCACCTGTTTCTTATCTTTACGCATTACCGACTCCAGCCTGCAGACATTTACACGGGGCTTGAAGTCTACCTGCGCGACGCCGGCTTCGAAAGCGGTGAGAAAGCAATGTGGGACGGGGCTTGCTCAGTCGAACTGGGCAAGCATCCAGCGATGATACTCAGCCATACCTGCCTCGCCTTCACGGGGAGCCCAGTCGGCCAGCTCACCCTCACCCACAGCGCGGTAAGGGCCAGCCTTGCACTCAAACATCACGCTGTCCGGCTCAAGCACTACCAGGCCATGGAACACGCCGGGCGACAGGTCGACGCCCTGGCATTCCCCGCCCGCTTCCAACACACGCGTGCTCAACACTTCCCCCGTCTCGCTGAAAATCAGGATTCCCAGACGCCCTTTGAGCACCAGCAACGTCTCCGCCTTATCGGCACTCAGGTGACGGTGAGGCTGTACATAGGTGCTGGGCTGCAAACCGACGGCCATGCGATGACAAGGCTCTTGCATCTCATGGAAGTTAACGTTTTGACGACCACGGGGATTGGCGGCCGCTTTCTCGGCCAACTCGGCAAACAGCGTCTGATCAAGAAAGCGGGCCATCGATTACATTCCTTTAACGGCGTAGATGCCATTGGCATTACGCCAGTAGCCCTTGTAGTCCATGCCATACCCGAAGATATAACGGTCGACGCACGGCAACCCGACAAAGTCGGCTTTCAGCTCTGGGCGCGCCTTGCGGTCGTGGTCTTTGTCGATCAGCACGGCGGTGTGCACTTTGCGTGCGCCGGCATGTTTGCAGAAATCGATGATAGCGCCCAGGGTGTGACCTTCATCGAGAATGTCATCGATGATCAACACATCGCGGTCGATGAACGACACTTCCGGCTTGGCCTTCCAGAACAAGTCGCCGCCGCTGGTCTCATTGCGATAGCGGGTGGCGTGCAGGTAAGAGGCTTCCAGCGGGAACTGCAGGTGAGTGAGCAATTTACCGGCGAAGATCAGGCCACCGTTCATCACGCAGAAAACCACCGGGTTGGTGTCGGCCATTTCGCGGGTGATGTGCGCGCCGACCTTGGCGATCGCTGCTTCGACTTGCGCTTCGGTGTACAGGCAGTCAGCCTCGTGCATGATTTGACGGATATGCTCGAGATCAGCAGACATGGCGCTCTCCAAGGGGGTGCTGTGGCAAGAAAAGCGGGCGAAGGTACGCTTCTCGTGCGCTCCAATCAAGCCTTTATGGACTAACGTACTTGATGTCTATAGGACAACACCCTCGGATAGATTAATCTAGGCCGGTTTTTTTGCCCGCCGCCGGAGCCTTTCCTATGCCCACTCGCGAGATCCGCCACCCGCTGATCCGACACAAACTCGGCCTTATGCGCCGTGCCGACATTAGCACGAAGAACTTCCGTGAGCTTGCTCAGGAAGTCGGAGCGTTGCTCACTTACGAAGCCACCAAGGATTTGCCCCTGGAAACCTACGAGATCCCCGGTTGGGCTGGTCCCGTACAAGTGGAGAAAATCGCCGGTAAGAAAATTACCGTCGTCCCTATCCTGCGTGCCGGTATCGGTATGCTCGAAGGTGTACTCAGCCTGATCCCGGGCGCCAAGGTCAGCGCCGTGGGCGTAGCCCGCAATGAAGAAACACTGCAGGCCCACACCTACCTGGAAAAACTCGTCCCGGAAATCAACGAACGCCTGGCCATGATCATCGACCCGATGCTCGCCACCGGCAGTTCCATGGTCGCCACCATCGACTTGCTGAAAAAAGCCGGTTGCCGGGACATCCGCGCCATGGTGCTGGTGGCCGCGCCAGAAGGCATCGCCGCCGTCGAGAAGGCCCATCCGGATGTACAGATCTACACCGCATCCATCGATGAGCGCCTGAATGAACACGGCTACATTATCCCGGGCCTGGGCGATGCCGGTGACAAGATCTTCGGCACCAAGCAGAAGGACGCGTGAGCATGCAGGATGAATTCAACGACCCGCTTTGGCGCCAGATCCTGTCTGGCGCACAAATGCTCTTCGTAGCATTTGGCGCGTTGGTGTTGATGCCGCTGATCACAGGTCTTGATCCAAACGTCGCGCTGTTTACCGCAGGCCTGGGCACGTTGTTGTTCCAGGTGGTGACAGGGCGGCAGGTGCCGGTATTTTTGGCATCGAGCTTCGCGTTCATCACCCCGATCATTCTCGCCAAGGGCCAGTTCGGCCTGGCGGCGACCATGGGCGGCGTGATGGCGGCGGGTTTCGTCTATACGTTCCTGGGACTGGCCGTGAAGGTCAAGGGCACCGGTTTTATCGACCGGCTGCTGCCGCCCGTGGTGATTGGCCCAGTGATTATCTCGATCGGCCTGGCCATGGCGCCGATTGCCGCCAACATGGCCATGGGCAAGTCTGGCGACGGTGCCGAGTTGATCCACTATCAGACGGCGATGCTGATCTCGATGCCAGCGCTGCTTACCACTTTGATCGTGGCGGTGTTCGGCAAGGGCATTTTCCGCCTGGTGCCGATCATTTCCGGCGTGCTGGTGGGTTTTGCCATGTCGTTCTACTTTGGTGTGGTCGACACGGCGAAAATCGCCGCCGCCCCCTGGTTCGCCCTGCCCCACTTCACCGCGCCGGAGTTCAACTGGCAGGCCATCCTGTTTATCGTCCCGGTAGCACTGGCCCCGGCGATCGAGCATATCGGGGGTGTGATTGCGGTAGGCAGCGTGACCGGCCGCGATTACCTGAAAAAGCCTGGCCTGCATCGCACGCTGCTGGGTGACGGTATCGCCACCACGGCTGCCGGCATGTTTGGCGGCCCGCCGAACACCACCTACGCCGAAGTGACCGGCGCCGTGATGCTGACCAAGAACTACAACCCGAAAATCATGACCTGGGCGGCAGTGTTTGCCATCAGCCTGGCGTTCATCGGCAAGTTCGGCGCGCTGCTGCAGAGCATCCCGGTGCCGGTGATGGGCGGGATTCTGTGCCTGCTGTTCGGCTCGATTGCTGCGGTGGGGATGAACACGCTGATTCGCCACAAGATCGACCTGGGCGAGGCGCGCAACCTGGTGATTGTGTCGGTAACGTTGGTGTTCGGGATTGGCGGTGTGCTGGTGGGTACCGGCACCGGCCCGGATGATTTCGGCCTCAAGGGCATCGCCCTGTGTGCGGTGGTGGCAATTGGTTTGAACTTGCTGCTACCGGGCAATGATGGCTGGAAGAACAAGAAGCCGGATGAGCCGCTGCTGTAACTGACTAAACGCAAATCAGTGTGGGAGCTGGCTTGCCTGCGATAGCGGTGTATCAAACGACAGATAGGTCGACTGTTACACCGTCATCGCAGGCAAGCCAGCTCCCACATTTGATTTTCAGCGTCTGTTAGAGCTCACCGAGCCCGTCGATCAGCGCCTGGTTCTGCTCCGGCGTCCCGATGCTGATCCGCAGGAACTGGGCAATCCGCTCCTGCTTGAAGTGCCGCACGATCACCCCTTGCTCACGCAACTTGGCGGCCAGCCCTGCAGCGTCATGCCGCGGGTGACGGGCGAAGATGAAGTTCGCTGCCGATGGCAATACCTCGAATCCCTTCGCTTCCAATTGCGCGACGACCTGGTTGCGGCTGTCGATCACCCACTGGCAGGTTTTCTCAAAGTATTCACGGTCGTCAAACGCGGCCGCCGCGCCAACAATCGCCAACCGATCCAACGGGTAGGAGTTGAAGCTGTTCTTGACCCGCTCTAGCGCCTCGATCAGGTCTGGGTGGCCCACAGCCAGGCCCACACGCAAACCGGCCAGTGAGCGCGATTTGGACAGGGTCTGGGTCACCAGCAGGTTCGGGTAACGGTCGACCAGGCTGATGGCAGTTTCGCCGCCGAAGTCGATATAGGCTTCATCGACCACCACCACCGAGTCCGGGCTGGCCTTGAGGATCTGCTCCACCGCGTCCAGCGCCAGTACGCAGCCGGTGGGCGCGTTAGGGTTGGGGAAGATGATCCCGCCGTTGGGCCTGGCATAGTCAGCGGCCCGAATCTGGAACTGTTCGTCCAGTGACACCGCGTCGAACGTAATGCCGTACAGGCCGCAGTACACCGGGTAGAAGCTGTAGCTGATATCCGGGAACAGCAGCGGCAGATCGTGCTGGAACAGGCCATGGAAGATGTGCGCCAAGACTTCGTCAGAACCGTTGCCGAGGAACACCTTGCCGGCATCGATCCCGTAATACCTGGCCACGGCCTGCTTGAGCAGGTCGCTGTTGGGGTCCGGGTACAGGCGCAAGTTGTCGTTCAACTCGGCCTGCATTGCCGCCAGCGCCTTGGGGGATGGGCCGTAGGGGTTTTCGTTGGTGTTGAGCTTGACCAGTTTGGTCAGCTTCGGTTGCTCACCGGGTACGTAAGGCACCAGGTCCTTGACGAAAGGGCTCCAGAATTTGCTCATGCCTTACGCTCCCTTGACGATGCGGTATTCAGCGCTGCGTGCGTGCGCGCTGAGGGATTCACCACGGGCCAGCACCGAGGCGGTCTTGCCCAGCTCGGAAGCGCCTTGTGGCGAGCAGAAGATAATCGACGAGCGTTTCTGGAAGTCGTACACCCCCAGCGGCGACGAGAAACGCGCAGTGCCGGAGGTTGGCAACACGTGATTGGGGCCGGCGCAATAGTCGCCCAGGGCTTCGCTGGTGTGACGGCCCATGAAGATCGCCCCAGCGTGACGGATCGATGGCAACCAGGCCTGTGGGTCCGCCACGGACAGCTCCAGGTGCTCCGGCGCGATGCGGTTGGCCACATCAATGGCCTGCTCCATGTCACGCACCCGAATCAGCGCACCACGGCCGTTGATCGACTTCTCGATGATCTCGGCACGCTCCATGGTCGGCAGCAGCTTATTGATGCTGGCGGCGACCTTGTCGAGGAACTCGGCATCGGGGCTGACCAGGATCGCCTGGGCGTCTTCATCGTGCTCCGCCTGGGAGAACAGGTCCATGGCGATCCAGTCCGGGTCGGTCTGGCCGTCACACACCACGAGGATTTCCGAGGGCCCGGCGATCATGTCGATACCGACCTGGCCAAACACATGGCGTTTGGCGGTAGCGACGTAGATATTGCCGGGACCGACCACTTTATCGACCTTCGGCACGCTTTCGGTGCCATAGGCCAGCGCTGCAACGGCCTGGGCGCCACCAATGGTGAATACCCGGTCGACACCGGCGATGCAGGCGGCAGCCAGCACCAGCTCGTTGATCTCGCCACGGGGGGTCGGCACCACCATGACCACTTCGGTCACGCCGGCGACTTTGGCCGGGATCGCATTCATCAACACCGACGATGGATACGACGCCTTACCGCCCGGCACGTAAAGGCCGGCGCGGTCCAGTGGCGTGACCTTCTGGCCCAGCACAGTGCCGTCGGCCTCGGTGTAGCTCCAGGAGTCCTGCTTCTGTTTTTCGTGATAGCTGCGTACCCGCGCCGCAGCGACTTCGAGGGCTTCGCGCTGCGGTGCGGTGATGCGCGTCAGCGCCAGCTCCAGGCGTTCACGCGGCAGGATCAGGTCAGCCATGGACTGCACGTCCAGGCCGTCGAACTGGCGGGTGAAATCCACCAGCGCAGCATCACCGCGCTCACGCACGGCCTTGATGATGTCGAGCACCCGCTGGTTGACCGAGTCGTCAGACACGCTTTCCCAGCTCAGCAGATGATCCAGATGATGGGCGAAATCCGGGTCGGCAGCGTTGAGTCGGGCAATTGCAGTGGACGTGGTCATAGCGAGGGCCTCAATAGAATTGGCAAAAACTCAGGCGCCCTAAACTAGCAGTCGTTTCCGCTTGGGCACCTGAGAATTCTGGCTATGAGGCGGATAGACGGGCGCAGCTCTTCAGCTACGCGGGTGAGTCAACCGCGGTGTCGAGACTCCACTGCCTTGCGCAGGGTGTCGATCAACGCCTGAATACGGGCGTGCTGCATCTTCATCGATGCTTTGTTGACGATCAGGCGGGAGCTGATGTCAGCGATAAAATCCTGGGGCTCCAAACCGTTGGCACGCAGGGTGTTGCCGGTGTCGACCACGTCGATGATCTTGTCGGCCAGCCCGATCAGCGGTGCCAGCTCCATGGAGCCGTAGAGCTTGATGATATCGACCTGACGGCCTTGTTCGGCGTAATAGCGCTTGGCAACGTTGACGAACTTGGTGGCGACCCGCAGGCGGCCCTTGGGCTCGACATCACCCACGCGGCCAGCGGTCATCAGCTTGCACAGGGCGATGCGCAGGTCCAGAGGCTCGTACAGGCCCTGGCCACCGTATTCCATCAGCACGTCCTTGCCGGCAACACCCAGGTCGGCGGCGCCATGTTCAACGTAGGTCGGCACGTCGGTAGCCCGCACGATCAGCAGGCGCACGTCGTCCTGGGTCGTGGGGATGATCAGCTTGCGGCTCTTGTCCGGATTCTCGGTCGGCACGATGCCCGCTTCAGCCAGAAGCGGCAACGTGTCGTCAAGGATGCGGCCCTTGGACAGTGCGATGGTCAACATGGGAAATGTCAGTCCTTCATCAGGCTATTGCTGTCCGGTCGCAAACGGCGCCAGACACAGATCGAGGCCATGACAGCCTCGATTTGAAACAAACCAGTCAACAACAAACTGTGGCGAGGGAGCTTGCTCCCGCTGGGACGCGAAGCGGCCCTCGAAGAGCGGGACTGCTACGCAGTCCAGCGGGAGCAAGCTCCCTCGCCACAAACAGGGACTAGCCCGGTACGCGGCGAATCTTCGCGCCGAGCATCTGCAGTTTCTCTTCGATGCACTCGTAACCACGGTCTATGTGGTAGATGCGGTCGATCAGGGTGTCACCTTCGGCGCACAGTGCCGAGATTACCAGGCTGGCCGAGGCACGCAGGTCGGTTGCCATTACTGGCGCGCCCTTGAGCTTGTCGATCCCAGTGACGATGGCGGTGTTGCCTTCGACCTGGATCTTGGCGCCCATGCGGTGCAGTTCATACACGTGCATGAAGCGGTTTTCGAAGATGGTCTCGATCACAGCACCGGTGCCTTCGGCAATCGCGTTCAAGGAGATGAACTGCGCTTGCATGTCGGTCGGGAACGCCGGGTACGGAGCGGTACGCACGTTGACGGCTTTTGGCCGCTTGCCGTGCATGTTCAGCTCGATCCAGTCTTCGCCGGTGGTGATCTCTGCGCCGGCTTCCTTGAGTTTTTCCAGGACGGCTTCCAGGATGGTCGGATCGGTGTCCTTGACCTTCACACGGCCACCGGTCACGGCAGCAGCAACCAGGTAGGTACCGGTCTCGATGCGGTCAGGCATGACTTTGTAGGTGGCGGTGTGCAGACGCTCTACACCATCAATAGTGATGGTGTCAGTGCCAGCGCCGGAAACTTTGGCGCCCATGGCGTTGAGGAAGTTGGCCAGGTCGACCACTTCCGGCTCGCGTGCGGCGTTCTGCAACACGCTGCGACCGTTGGCCAGGGCAGCGGCCATCATGATGTTCTCGGTACCGGTGACGCTGACGGTATCAAAGAAGAAGTTCGCGCCGCGCAGGCCGCCTTCCGGCGCCTTGGCCTTGATGTAGCCGCCTTCGACGTCGATGACTGCGCCCATGGCCTCAAGGCCACGGATGTGCAGGTCGACCGGACGCGAACCAATGGCGCAACCGCCAGGCAAGGCTACTTCGGCTTCGCCGAAACGGGCAACCATCGGGCCCAGCACCAGGATCGACGCACGCATGGTTTTCACCAGTTCGTACGGGGCAATCAGGGTCTTGATGGTACGTGGGTCAATTTCGACGGCCAGTTTCTCGTCGATCACCGGCTCAATGCCCATGCGACCGAACAGCTCGATCATGGTGGTGATGTCGTGCAGGTGCGGCAGGTTGGCCACAGTCACCGGGCCATCGCACAGCAGGGTCGCTGCCAGGATCGGCAAGGCGGAGTTTTTCGCACCGGAAATGCGAATCTCGCCATCAAGGCGGGCACCGCCGGTAATAATCAATTTATCCATAAGAATCTCGACGCCTTGGGGGCTCAGGTGCGCTCGGCCCAGGCCGCGCGGCTGAAAAATTTCATAGTGACCGCATGGATGCTGCCATCGGTGATCCATGGGTTCAAATGGGCATAGATCTGCTGCTGACGCTTGACCGGGCTCAATGCCGCCAGTTCATCGCTAATCACGTTCAGCTGGAAATTGCAGCCTTCGCCTTCGACTTCTACAGTCGTTTCAGGCAGCTTTCCTTCAAGGAAGCTCTTAACTTCTAGGGCCTGCATGCTCAACCTCTATCGGCGCCCAGTGCGCACGGGTCGCACATCATACAAAAAAGCCCCGCGCCTGCGAACCCCGCATAGCAGGACTCTGACGGGGGGCTTCTTTAATAATGTGTATCAGGGATGCGCCAGCAGCTCGGTCAAACCGGAAACTTCGGCAATTTCGCGCATGTCTTCCGGCAACGCACGGATACTGACCGGTTTTTTCGCCGCCTCGGCATCACGCATGAAGCACAGCAACAACGACAGGCCGGCGCTGCTGGACTTGGTCACCGCCGAGCAATCAAGCACCAGCTCTGGCGCTTTGCTGGCCTTGATTAACGCCTGGCCCTGCTTGCGCAGGTCAGGCCCGGTGCGGTAATCCAGCACGCCGCTGAGGAACAGCTCGCCGGCGTCGCCGATACGAACAGCCGACTCGGTCATTGCGCAGGCTTCCCGGCAGCTTTGTCGGTTTCTTCCTTGGCCTTGGCCACTTCACCGGCCCAACCGTTGATGGTCTTGTCCAGATCGTTGCCATTGCGCTGCATCGCGTCGGCGAACTGATCACGGAACAGCTTGCCGATGTTGATACCGTTGATGATCACGTTGCGCAGTTTCCACTCACCGTTGATCTTCGTCAGGGTGTAGGACACCGGGTACACGGCGCCATTGCTGCCGGAGACTTTCATCCCGACTTCAGCACGGTCGCCCGACTCGTCCTTGGGCGCATCAACGATAATGCCCTGGTTGTTGTATTCCAGCAGAGCGTTGCCGTAGAACTGGAACAGACCCTTCTTGAAGTTTTCCTGGAACGTCTGCATCTGCGCAGGCGTAGCCTTGCGCGAATACTTGACCGTCATGATGCTTTTGGAGATGCCTTCAGCATCGACCACAGGGCCAACGATCGTGTTGAGCGCGTTGTAGAACTTGGAAGGGTCTTGCTTGTACTGTTCTTTATTAGCCTTGAGGTCAGCCAGCATTTTACTGGTGGTGTCCTGCACCAAATCGTGGGCAGAACCTGCCGCGTTGGCCATCATCGGCAATGCTGCAAGCAGTACCAGCAGGCCACGTCGCAAGGTAGAGATCATGAACAGATTCCTCATTTGGCGTCTTTATTGACCGTATTGAGCAAAAATTTTCCGATCAGGTCTTCAAGCACCAGCGACGACTGTGTGTCGTGGATGGTCGAACCATCCTTGAGCAGGGCTGTTTCCCCGCCCACGCTGACCCCGATGTACTTCTCGCCCAGCAAACCCGCAGTGAGGATAGATGCCGTGGAGTCAGTTGGCAGATTATCTACCTTCTTGTCCAGTTGCATCGTCACCCGACCGGTAAAGCTGTCGCGATCCAGATCGATTGCCGTGACTTTGCCGATGGTGACACCGGCCATGGTCACTTTGGATCTGACCGTCAAACCGGCGATATTGTCGAAGTACGCGTAAAGTTTATAGGTATCGGCGGTAGGGCTGGCCGACAGGCCGCTGACTCGCAGGGCCAACAACAGTAAAGCCAGGATGCCAGCCAGCAAGAAAAGGCCGACACCGATTTCCACAGTGCGGTTTTGCATCAGAAATCTCCAAACATCAAGGCGGTCAAAATGAAGTCAAGGCCCAGTACCGCCAACGAGGCGTACACAACGGTCTTGGTGGTGGCACGGCTGATCCCCTCTGAAGTGGGCTCACAGTCATAGCCTTGGAATACGGCAATCCAGGTCACCACAAAGGCAAAGACGATGCTCTTTATAATGCCGTTGAGCACGTCACCGGTGAAGGTCACGCTGTTTTGCATGTTGGCCCAGTAGGAGCCGTCGTAGACCCCCAGCCAGTCAACCGCCACCCACGAACCACCCCAGATACCCACCACGCTGAAGATCATTGCCAGCAGTGGCAGGGAAATGAAGCCGGCCCACAGGCGCGGGGCAACAATGTACTTGAGCGGGTCCACGCCGATCATTTCCAGGCTGGACAGCTGCTCGGTGGACTTCATATTGCCGATTTCAGCGGTTAACGCCGAGCCCGCACGCCCAGCGAACAACAAGGCGGTGACCACCGGGCCAAGCTCACGCAACAGAGTCAGGGCCACCATCTGCCCTACCGCCTGCTCCGAGCCGTAGCTGGACAGGATATTGAAACCCTGCAGGGCCAGCACCATGCCGATGAACACGCCGGAGACCACGATGATCACCAGGGACATCACCCCCACCGAGTGCAGTTGCTTGACCAGCAGGCCAAAGCCGCCGCCGATGCCGCCGCGCCCCAGCAAGGCGTGAAACAGGAAAATGGTCGAACGCCCCAGCACTTCGACGATGTCGATGCCCGAACGACCGAAAAGGCGAACCTTCTCGATAAGAGATGTCTTGCGCATCAGCGCTTCCCCAGAAGATCTGAGCGGTAGTCCGCCGCCGGAAAGTGAAAAGGCACCGGGCCATCGGGGTTGCCGGTCATGAATTGGCGAATGCGCGGGTTATCGGCGTTCATCAACTCTTCAGGCGTACCCTGCCCCAGCACCTGACCATCACCGACTACATACAGATAGTCGGCAATGCTCGCGGTTTCGGCCAGGTCGTGGGAGACCACGATACTGGTGATTCCCAGTGCATCGTTGAGCAGGCGGATCAGGCGCACCAACACGCCCATGGCGATCGGGTCCTGCCCCACGAATGGCTCGTCATACATGAGGATCTGTGGGTCGAGGGCAATGGCCCGCGCCAGGGCGACACGGCGCTTCATGCCACCGGACAACTCGTCCGGCATCAGGTCGATGGCGCCGCGAAGGCCTACGGCCTGCAGCTTCAGCAACACGATGTCACGAATCATTTCATCGGACAGCTGGGTGTGCACCCGCAGCGGGAAGGCCACGTTTTCGAACACATCGAGGTCGGTAAACAGCGCGCCGCTCTGGAATAGCACGCCCATATGCTTGCGCGCATCGAACAGATCGCTGCGTGACAGCGTCGGCAGGTTCTGGCCGTTGACCCACACTTCCCCGGCACTGGGGCGCAATTGCATGCCCATCAGGCGCAACAGGGTGGTCTTGCCGCAACCGGAAGGCCCCATGATGCCCGTGACCTTGCCGCGAGGAATGCGAATATCGATGTTATTGAAGATGCTGCGCGTCCCGCGCTTGAAGGTAAGACCCTTCAGCTCGACCGCGTAGGCGTTATCGGCACTCATCTAATCTCCTTGGGATGCAGCCTTTCACTCAGACACCATGTGTGCGACTTTGGTTTTCAACAGATGCGCAATAGTTGAGCACATGGGTTGGGCGGACCGAACTGGCGGCGAACTATATCACTGCTGGTACAGAGCGCCCAAGGCCGGAACAGCGCTGGTTCAGATTTGAGACAGGGAAAAAACGTTGCTTGCTATGTTGCCCACGGTGCTTTTCAGTTATCCCGCGCACAAAGCCTGACGAACTTGCGTGAGGGAATCGATCATTACCGCTATAATCGCCGACTTTTCGTCAGGCTATACGATTTCAGACATGAGCCAATCCAGCGACCTTATTCAATCCGCACAACGCACCGTACGCCTTGAGCTTGAAGCCGTAGAAGGCTTGCTGGCCCATATCGACGCGGATTTCGTGCGCGCCTGCGAGATGATTCTGGCGAGCAAGGGCCGCGTTGTGGTGGTCGGCATGGGCAAGTCCGGCCACATTGGCAACAAGATCGCGGCGACCTTGGCAAGCACGGGGACCACTGCGTTTTTCGTGCACCCGGCCGAAGCCAGCCACGGCGACATGGGCATGATCACCAAGGATGACGTGATTTTGGCGCTATCCAACTCCGGCACCACCAACGAAATCGTGACCCTGTTGCCGCTGATCAAGCGCCTGGGCATCCAGATGATCAGCCTCACAGGTAACCCTGAGTCAACGTTGGCCAAGGCTGCCGACGTCAACCTGAACGTGCACGTGACCCACGAAGCCTGCCCACTGAATCTGGCGCCCACCTCCTCCACCACCGCCGCGCTGGTAATGGGCGATGCCCTGGCGGTGGCATTGCTGGAGGCCCGCGGGTTTACGGCCGAGGACTTCGCATTTTCACATCCGGGTGGCGCACTGGGCCGTCGCCTGCTGCTGAAAGTGGAAAATGTCATGCATCGCGGCGCCGAGCTGCCGAGCGTTCCACGCGGCACTCTGCTTCGGGATGCGCTGATGGAAATGACCCGCAAGGGCTTGGGCATGACCGCCATCGTCGAAACCGATGGCCGGCTGGCCGGGATATTCACCGACGGCGACCTGCGTCGCACCCTCGACCGCACCATTGATATCCATACCGCGACCATCGACGCCGTGATGACCCCTCACGGCAAGACCGCCCGCGCCGAAATGCTCGCGGCTGAAGCGTTGAAAATCATGGAAGACCACCGGATAGGTGCACTGATCGTGGTCGACCACGATGATCGGCCGATCGGGGCCCTAAACCTAGGCGACTTGCTGCGCGCAGGAGTGATGTAAATGATCAGCGACCTGATGCAACGCGGTAAAAACATCAAACTGGCGATTTTCGACGTTGACGGCGTGCTGACGGATGGCCGCCTGTACTTCCTCGAAGACGGCAGCGAATTCAAGACCTTCAACACCCTCGATGGCCAAGGCATCAAAATGCTGATGGCAGCGGGCGTGCAAACCGCAATTATCAGCGGTCGAAAAACACCGGTTGTGGAACGCCGCGCACAAAACCTCGGTATTCCTCACCTGTATCAGGGCCGCGAGGATAAACTGGTGGTGCTGGACGAGCTTCTTGGCCAACTCAACCTAAGCTATGAACAGGTCGCCTATCTGGGCGACGACCTGCCAGACCTGCCGGTGATTCGCCGGGTGGGCCTGGGCATGGCCGTCGCGAATGCCGCGGCGTTTGTCCGCGAACACGCCCATGGCATCACCACCGCCCGTGGCGGCGAAGGTGCCGCCCGCGAGTTCTGCGAGTTGATCCTGCGTGCCCAGGGCAGCCTTGAAGCGGCCCACGCCGCCTACCTATAGAGCGTTATATGCTGAGCAAAAAGATTCGCAACTTCCTGTTATTCGGGGTCATCGCCGCGCTGCTCCTGGCGGTGGGCTACTGGAATATCAGCCCGGAGCGCTTCCTCGACAAGCCTGTTGCGCAGGTTGACGAAGGTCTTATCGACTATTACGCCACCAATGCCTACAGCATTCAGTACCTGCCTGACGGCAAGGTGCAGTATGAGATGACATCGGACAAGGTCGAGCACTTGAAGGCTTCCGAAGTCAGCCTGCTGACCAATCCGGACCTGAACCTGTATCGCGGCACCGAATTTCCCTGGCACGTCACCAGCAAGCGTGGCGAGGTCAACCCGGATGGCACCGAAGTTGAACTGATCGACTCGGTTCGCGTCGCACGTACAGACGCGCAGAACCGCGACACCATCATTACCAGCAGTCGCATGACCGTATTCCCACAGAAGCAATATGCGCAGACCGAGCAAGACGTTAGAATCGACGGCGCTGGCGGTGTATCGACTGGCAAGGGAATGAAAGCGTATTTGAAAGAAAGCAGGATACACCTGCTATCGAACGTAAGAGGACAGTATGAGGCTCGTTAAAACCCTCCCTATTTTGCTCGGTCTGGGCGCAGCACTGGGAAGCGTGAGCGCCTGGGCTCTGCCGAACGATAGCCAGCAACCGATCCATATTTCGGCTGACGATGCACAGCTCGATGACAAGAAAGGTGTTGCCACCTATACAGGCGGCGTGATCATCACCCAGGGCTCGATGAAGATCACCGGCAACACGGTGACTCTGACGCGCACCCAGACAGGCGACATTGACGTGGTGACGTCGGTGGGCAACCTGGCTTATTTCGAGCAGAAGCAGTCCGCTACCGACACCGGCCCGATGAAAGGCTACGGCAAGACTATCCAGTATCACGCCCAGCAGAATCGTATCGTGTTGATCGACCAGGCCAAGGTACTGAGCCCAGACGGCAACTCGACCGAAGGTGAAAAGATCACCTATGACACCGTCAAGCAGATCGCCAACGCCGGTCGCGCCAACGGCTCCAAGGTCACTGCACCGCGCCCGCGCATCGACATGGTTATCCAGCCGAAGAAGAAGGCCGAGTAATGGCAACCCTGAAAGCCCAGCATCTGGCCAAGGCCTATAAAAGCCGCCAGGTGGTACGCGACGTCAGCCTGTCGATCGACAGCGGCCAGATCGTCGGTTTGCTCGGCCCCAACGGTGCCGGCAAAACCACTTGCTTCTATATGATCGTCGGGCTGGTCCAGGCAGACCAGGGTCGTGTATTGATCGACGACCTGGATGTCAGCCATCAACCCATGCACGGTCGTGCACGGGCAGGTATTGGCTATCTTCCCCAGGAAGCGTCGATCTTCCGCAAACTGTCGGTAGCCGATAACATCATGGCGATTCTCGAGACCCGCAAGGAACTCGATCGCGATGGCCGCCGCCAGGAGCTGGAAAGCCTGCTGCAGGAATTCCACATCAACCATATTCGCGACAACCTCGGCATGAGCCTGTCCGGTGGTGAGCGCCGCCGCGTGGAAATCGCCCGCGCCCTGGCGACCGCGCCGAAATTCATCCTGCTGGATGAACCCTTTGCCGGTGTCGACCCGATTTCGGTGGGTGACATCAAGCAGATCATCCATCACCTCAAGGCCAAGGGCATTGGCGTGCTGATCACCGACCACAACGTGCGCGAAACCCTCGATATCTGCGAAACAGCGTATATCGTCAACGATGGTCAGCTGATTGCCGAAGGCGATGCCGAGACTATCCTGGCTAACGAGCTGGTGAAGGAAGTGTACCTGGGTCACGAGTTCCGCCTGTAAACACAGGGGTATCGCGCTTTTCCCTGGAGCGCGCGGGAGTCAATGGAAACCTCGGTTTTTTTATTGTTACCGCGCTCTAGGCAAAGGCCCCGAGATCAGGCATATAATTTGCTTATGTTTGGCGCTCACGCGCCCTGTCGTGGATGGCGCATTGCGCCGGCGAATAAGGTGTTAAGCCCCTGCCATGAAACCATCGCTAGTCCTGAGAATGGGCCAGCAGCTGACGATGACACCGCAGCTGCAACAGGCCATCCGCCTGCTCCAATTGTCGACCCTGGACCTGCAACAGGAAATCCAGGAGGCCCTGGAGTCCAATCCGATGCTCGAACGCCAGGAAGAAGGCGACGACTTCGATAATGCAGACCCGCTGGCCGACAACATCGAGCAAAAACCCAATCCCGACGTGCAGGAACCCTCCTATCAGGAAACCGCCCCGACGGTGGACAACCTGGAGGAAGGCGACTGGAACGAACGCATTCCCAACGAGCTTCCCGTGGACACCGCGTGGGAAGACGTCTACCAGACCAGCGCCAGCAGCCTGCCGAGCAACGATGATGACGAGTGGGACTTCACCACCCGTACGTCGGTGGGCGAGAGCCTGCAGAGCCACCTGTTGTGGCAACTGAACCTGGCGCCGATGTCCGATACCGATCGCCTGATCGCGGTCACCCTGATCGACTGCATCAACAACCAGGGCTACCTGGACGAAACCCTCGAGGAGATCCTTGAGGCCTTCGACCCGGAACTGGATATCGAACTGGACGAAATCGAAGCCGTCCTGCACCGCATCCAGCAATTCGAGCCCGCCGGCATTGGTGCCCGCACACTCAGCGAGTGCCTGTTGCTGCAACTGCGCCAATTGCCGGCCAAGACCCCATGGCTCACCGAAGCGCAACGCCTGGTCAGTGACTACATCGACCTGCTGGGCAGTCGCGACTACAGCCAACTGATGCGCCGTATGAAGCTCAAGGAAGATGACTTGCGCCAGGTCATCGAGCTGGTGCAAAGCCTCAACCCGCGCCCAGGCTCGCAGATCGAATCCAGCGAAGCCGAATACGTAGTGCCCGACGTCATCGTGCGCAAGGACAACGAACGTTGGCTGGTGGAGCTGAACCAGGAGTCGGTACCGCGCCTGCGGGTCAACCCGCAATACGCAGGTTTTGTGCGCCGCGCTGATACCAGCGCCGATAACACCTTCATGCGCAACCAGTTGCAGGAAGCGCGGTGGTTCATCAAGAGCCTGCAAAGCCGCAACGAAACCCTGATGAAAGTCGCAACCCAGATCGTCGAACACCAGCGCGGTTTCCTGGAGTACGGCGACGAGGCCATGAAGCCTCTCGTGCTGCACGACATCGCCGAAGCCGTCGGCATGCATGAATCGACGATTTCCCGGGTTACCACGCAGAAATTCATGCATACCCCACGGGGTATTTATGAGTTGAAATACTTTTTCTCCAGCCACGTCAGCACCTCTGAAGGCGGTGAATGCTCGTCCACGGCGATCCGCGCGATCATCAAAAAACTGGTTGCCGCTGAAAATCAGAAAAAGCCGTTGAGTGACAGCAAGATCGCTGGTTTACTGGAGGCACAAGGCATTCAGGTCGCCCGTCGAACCGTCGCCAAGTACCGCGAGTCCCTAGGGATCGCGCCATCCAGCGAGCGTAAGCGTTTGATGTGACGGGCGGGCCACAGCGTTCCAGTGGTGGGTATTCCTGCCCACCGCTTTATGCACTGGCAACGAAGGAGAAGCTGTATGCAAGTCAACATCAGTGGACACCAGCTGGAAGTCACCAAGCCCCTGCGTGAATACACCGAGAGCAAACTGAACAAGCTTGCGGGGCATTTTGACAAGATTACCAACGTGCAGGTCATCATGGAGGTCGATAAGCTCAAGCAGAAAATCGAGGCCACCCTGCACGTACCGAATGCCAAGCTCGTTGCCAATGCAGAACATGAAGACATGTACGCGGCAATTGACTCGCTCTACGACAAGCTCGACCGCCAACTCATAAAGCATAAGGAAAAGAATCTGCACCTGATGCAAGGTACAGGTCGTTAACTCTCCCCCCATGATCCGACTTGAAACCATCCTGACCCCCGGCCGTTCCCTCGTGAACGTGCCGGGCGGCAGCAAGAAAAAAGCCCTCGAACAAATTGCCAACCTGATCGCACGCGAAGTGCCGGATCTGGAGATGCAAGATGTCTTCGAAGCGTTGATTGCCCGTGAAAAACTCGGTTCCACCGGTTTTGGCAACGGCATCGCCATTCCGCACTGCCGCCTCAAAGGCTGTGAAACACCTGTGAGCGCCTTGCTGCACTTGGATCACCCCATTGATTTCGACGCCATCGACGGCGCCCCGGTCGACCTGCTCTTCGTGCTGCTGGTCCCGGAAGCCGCCACCGATGCGCACCTGGAACTGCTCCGGCAGATCGCCAGCATGCTGGACCGCAAGGATGTACGCGACAAACTGCGCAGCGCCTCCAGCAATGAAGCGTTGTACCAAGTTGTCCTGGATGAACAAAACGGGCAGTAATCATGCGTTTGATCATCGTCAGCGGTCGCTCCGGCTCGGGTAAGAGCACCGCCCTCAATGTGCTTGAGGACAACGGCTTCTATTGCATCGACAACCTGCCCGCCGGCCTGCTGCCAGAGCTGGCGGAACGCGCACTGATCCATACCGAATTGGCGCAGCCGCTGGTGGCGGTCTCGATTGATGCGCGCAACCTGCCTAGCCACCTCTCGCGGTTCCCGGAACTGTTGGAAGAAGTGCGTGCCAAGCACATTCATTGCGATGTGCTGTACCTGGATGCCGACGAAGAGACCTTGCTCAAGCGGTTCTCCGAAACCCGTCGACGCCACCCCCTCAGCAGCGCCAACCGCTCCCTGGCCGAAGCCATCGAGGACGAGACCAAGCTGCTCGGGCCGATCATTGACCTGGCCGACCTGAAGATCAACACCACCAATCTGAACCTGTATCAGTTGCGCGACGCGATCAAGCTGCGCCTGCTGAACCAGCCTGAGCCGGGGACGGCGTTTCTGGTCGAGTCATTTGGCTTCAAGCGCGGCATGCCGGTAGATGCCGACCTGGTGTTCGATGTGCGCTGCCTGCCCAACCCTTACTGGAAGCCGGAGTTGCGCGATCAGTCCGGGCTGGATCAGCCTGTGATCGACTACCTGGCCGCACAACCGGATGTGGAAGAGATGTTCCAGGACATCTCCAGCTACCTGCTCAAATGGTTGCCGCGCTTTGCCGCCAGCAATCGAGCCTATGTCACCATTGCCATTGGCTGCACCGGCGGCCACCACCGCTCGGTCTATTTGACTGAACGGCTGGGCCAGGTGCTGCAACAAACCCTCAAGAACGTCCAGGTTCGCCACCGCGACCTGAGTTGAAAGGAACACCTGCGCGATGCCTGCTCTGGAAATTGAAATCATCAACAAGCTGGGCTTGCACGCCCGGGCGTCGGCTAAATTCGTCGGCGTGGCCGGGCAGTTCCCCTGCCAGATCCGTGCTGGGCGTACGCCAGAGTCCATGGTCGATGGCAAAAGCATCATGGCGATGATGATGTTGGCGGCCGGCAAAGGCACCAAAATCCATCTGCGCACCGAAGGCGAGCAAGAAGACGAAGCAATGGCCGCACTGGTCGCGTTGATCAACAACTACTTCGACGAAGGCGAATAACCCTACTGTAGGAGCTTGCTCGCGAAAAACGTCAACGATAACGCGGGCATCCTGGTTAACGCAGTGCTCTCCGTTTTTTTTTGCGAGCAGGCTCCCTCCTACAGGGAACCACCCTCAGCCTAACGCCGTATCCATCACCATCATCAGGCAAAACCCGAGGCACAGCCCAAGGCTGGCGAGATTTTCATGGCCATTGCGGCGCGACTCGGGGATGACTTCATGAGTCACGACCAGCAACATTGCCCCGGCGGCCAACGCCAAACCCAGCGGCAACAACACTTCGGCAAGGCTCACCAGCCATGCACAGAGCACCGCAAATACCGGCTCAACCAAGCCTGATGCAGCGCCAATCAAAAAGGCTTTGATTCGCGACATTCCCGCCCCAGCCAATACCAGCGCAATCACCAGCCCTTCAGGCACATCCTGCAGGGCAATGCCCATGGCGAGGCTGTCGGCATCCGCCATGCCTCCGCCCGCAGAAACCCCCACAGCCATGCCTTCCGGAATGTTGTGCGCAATGATGGCAAACACGAACAACCAAATACGCGGCGGGATAACCGGTTTATCCGGTGTACCCACCAGCATTTCCGGGCTGGCGCCAGAAACCTTGCGGTCTACGAGGTACAGGCCGAACGCCCCGAGCATGATGCCGAAGCTGATCAAGCCACTGGCGCCCCAAGGTGAAAGTCCCAGGCTTTCGGCGGCGGCGATGCCCGGTACCACCAGAGAAAACGCAGTCGCCGCCAGCATCACACCGGCACCAAAGCCCAGCAGGGAGTCGCTAAGCGCCATCGGCATGCGCCGAATCACCAACACCGGCACCGCGCCCAGCGCCGTGCCAAGCGCGCAGATCGCCCCACCCTGCAAAGCACGCAGTATGCGCGGTTCCAGGTTCAACCAGGCCAGCCCATGGGCCACCAATAACGCAGTACCTGCCAATAGCAGCAGCGTGCCAAACGCATAACGAAACATTCGCACGCTACCGATCGCCAGTGTTTGAGTGCCCATAGTCGGCCTTAGATCTTGTTATGTAGTGAATGTCAGGCCAAAGCGGCCTGATAGCGCGCGGCAACCTCCGGCCAGTTGATGACGCTATAGAATGCATTGATGTACTCCGGTCGTCGGTTTTGATATTGCAGGTAGTAAGCGTGCTCCCAGACGTCCAGGCCCAGCACCGGCGTATTGCCGCTCATCAGCGGGCTGTCCTGGTTGCCGCTGCTTTCCACCACCAGCGTTTTTTGTGGCGTAACGCTCAGCCAGGCCCAACCGCTGCCGAATCGCGTCAAGGCCGCCTTGGTGAACGCCTCCTTGAAGCTGTCGAAACCACCCAATTGCTCGTCGATAGCCTTGCCCAGCGCGCCCTCGGGTTTGCCGCCCCCTGTCGGTGACATGACTGCCCAGAACAACGAGTGGTTCGCATGCCCGCCTCCTTGGTTGACCACAGCAGCGCGTAATTTCTCCGGCAATGTTTGGACGCTGGACACCAGCTTCTCCACCGGCCAGCCGGCGAACTCAGTCCCCTCGACCGCAGCATTGAGGTTATTGATGTAGGTCTGGTGGTGCTTGGTGTAGTGAATTTCCATGGTTTGCGCGTCGATATGCGGCTCGAGGGCGTCGTAGGCGTAAGGCAAGGCCGGCAAGGTATAGGTCATATCAATGTGCTCCATAGTGGGACGTGGACGTTGGCGTCGCAGCACTGCCCAGCAGCCGATGAGTGCGTGGGTACTCGCCGTGATCGCTGATGAAATTCAGCAGCTCGACGTAGGTCTTGCTGCTTTGGCGCAGCGCGGCCTCGCGCAGTGACGGGCTGAGTCGCGGGTTCTGCATGGTCTGTAAGAGGCGCTGATGGATAGCGCAGAGGTATTCCGCGCTTTCCTCAGGCTGGTTCAGGCGCAAGTGCAGGTCCGCCAGGTTGTGATGGGAAATGACGCAAGCCGCCACTGCTTCGTCAGCATCCGCCCAGCGTTCGAACAACACTTGGGCCAGGGCCAGGGCTTGCAGATAGGCCTCGCGAGCGTCAACCAACTCGCCTGCCATAAAGCAGCGATTGGCCCGTTCGATCGTGCGTTTCCAGTGCTCCATGGTGAGCCTCCAAAGCGGGGTCGTTGATTACACGCCGCCGGCGGTGAGCTTTTCCGGGTCCAGCAGGACTTCCAGTTGGCTGCGAGGCAGGTCGGTGTGTTCGAGGGCGACATCGATCACCGGGCGGCCTTGCTGATACGCCTTCTTGGCGATTTCAGCTGCTTTCTGGTAGCCGATGATCGGGTTAAGTGCGGTGACCAGGATCGGATTGCGTGACAGCGCTTCCTTGAGCTTGGGTTCGTTGACCTTGAAGCTGGCAATGGCCTTGTCCGCCAGCAACCGGCTGGCATTGGCCAGCAACTCTAGGCTGCTGAGCAGGTTTTGGGCAATGATCGGCAGCATCACATTCAGCTCGAAATTGCCCGACTGACCGGCCACCGTGATCACTGTGTCATTGCCGATAATCTGGGCGGCCACCATGGCGGTCGCTTCCGGGATGACCGGGTTGACCTTGCCCGGCATGATCGACGAGCCCGGCTGCAGCGCCTCCAGTTCGATTTCACCCAGGCCGGCCAATGGCCCGGAGTTCATCCAGCGCAGGTCATTGGCGATCTTCATCAGCGACACCGCCGTGGCTTTCAACTGACCAGAGACCGCAACGGCGGTGTCCTGGGAGCCAATCAGCGCAAACAGGTTCTTGCCGGGTGTGAACTTCACTCCGGTCAACAGGCTCAGTTGCTGGCTGAAACGCCCGGCAAACTCGGGGTGTGCGTTGATCCCGGTGCCGACCGCCGTGCCGCCCTGAGCCAATGCTTGCAGCGCCGGTAGCAGGTCCTGCAAGTGACCGATATTGGCCTTGAGCTGCTGCGCCCAGCCGTTCAACACCTGGCTCATGCGCACCGGCATGGCGTCCATCAAATGCGTGCGGCCGGTCTTGATGAACGGGTGAACCGCCTCGGCTTTTTGCTCGATGACCTGCACCAGATGCAGCAGGGCCGGCAACGTTTGCTCGTGCAGCACCAACGCAGCACTGACGTGAATGGTGGTGGGGATGATGTCGTTGCTGCTCTGGCCGCAATTCACATGATCGTTGGGGTTGACCGCCTCGCCCAGCAAACGGCTGGCAAGGGTCGCGATCACTTCATTGGCGTTCATGTTGGAGCTGGTGCCGGAGCCGGTCTGGAAGATATCCACCGGGAAGTGCTGCATGTAGTCGCCTTCCAGCAATCCTTGGGCAGCATCGACAATAGCCTTGCCCTGCCCTTCGCTGATTTGCTTGAGGTCGACGTTGACCTTGGCCCCGGCTGTCTTGGCCAGGATCAGCGCGCGGATGAATTGCGCCGGCATGGGTTGATGACTGATCGGAAAGTTGTTCACCGCACGCTGTGTTTGTGCGCCATACAAAGCTTCTTGCGGCACATGCAGTTCGCCCATGCTGTCGCGTTCGATACGGGTGTTACTCATCATTAGATCCTTGCACCAAGTCAGAAACGGAAATCGAAGGCAGTAATTCGCAGCTCGCCAATTGCCAGGCAAAGGTCTGCCAGCGCTTGAGGCGGCAGGCACAGTGGGAGAGTTTTTCCAGGTCGCGCAGTGGTCGCCAGGCCTGGTCCAGGCACAGAGAGCGCCAATGCCAGGGCAAGGCGACATCAGCGGCGGTGTCGATCAACAAACGAAATGAGGTTTCAGCGATGGTCCACGGATGGGTTGCGGTGCAACACGCCAGGTACCGACCTTCGTTCAGGTAATGCTCAATCAGGCGGGGTTCATTGGGATCCAGGCCACAGCGAATCTGGCGGCTCATCCAACGCCAGCTTTCCAGATAGGGATCCTCATGCAAGACAGAACTCATGAGACACACTCATTCGGTAATGATATTTATTATTAAATGATATTGAGAATCAAAACAAGAGTGGCCCATTAATCCTGTCAAAAGAGGCGCAATAAAAAAGGCGCGCCATCTTTGCGATGGCGCGCCTTTCAGAACGTGCGGGAGGGATTAGCTGCCAGCGACCGTCATGCGTTCAATAAGCACCGAACCCGTGCGGATATTGCTGCGCAGTTCAAGGTCGTTACCCACGGCAACGATCTGCTTGAACATATCGCGCATATTGCCCGCGATGGTCACTTCCTGGACGGCGAACTGAATCTCGCCATTCTCCACCCAGAAGCCCGCCGCACCACGCGAGTAGTCACCGGTGACCATGTTCAGGCCATGGCCCATCAATTCAGTCACCAGCAACCCACGCCCCATCCGCCGCAACAACGCCGCCTGGTCTTCATCACCGTGGGTCACGAACAGGTTATGCACGCCGCCTGCGTTAGCGGTGCTTGGCAGGCCCAGCTTGCGACCGGCATAAGTGCCCAGCACATAGGACACCAGCTCACCTTGCTCGACAAACGGCTTGGCATAGGTCGCCAGGCCATCGCCGTCGAACGACGAACTGCCCATCGCGCGCATCAGATGCGGGCGCTCGTCGATGGTCAGCCACTCAGGGAACAGCTTCTGGCCGATGGCGCCTTCCAGGAACGAAGACTTGCGATACAGGTTGCCACCGGAAATCGCGCCGAGAAAGCTGCCGAATAAACCACCGGCCAGCTCTGCGGAAAACAGCACAGGCACTTCGCAGGTCGGCACCGGGCGCGCGCCCAGGCGGCTCGCAGCCCGTTGCGCCGCACGCAGGCCAATGCTTGCAGGGTCTGCCAGTAAATCGCCTTGGCGGTTTACGTCATACCAGTAATCACGCTGCATCTGCCCGTTGGCTTCGGCGATCATCACGCAACTGAGGCTGTGACGCGTGGACGCATAGCCACCGATAAAGCCATGGCTGTTGCCGTAGACGCGGCAACCCTGATGGGTACTCAAGGTGGTGCCGTCCGCATTCTTGATGCGGGCATCGGCATCGAAGGCTGCCGCTTCGCAGGTCAGCGCCAGCTCGATGGCTTGCTCAGGCGTGATATCCCAGGCGTGGAACAGGTCAAAATCCTGCACATCCTTGGCCATCAACGCCTTGTCGGCCAGGCCCGAGCTTTCATCCTCGGAGGTGTGCTTGGCAATCGCCAGTGCTGCGGCGACGGTCTCGCGAATCGCCTCAGGGCCACTGGCGGAAGTGCTGGCCGAGCCTTTGCGCTGGCCCGCATACAAGGTAATGCCAAACCCTTGGTCGCGATTGAATTCAACCGTTTCCACTTCCCGCTGGCGCACCGAAGTCGACAACCCTTGCTCCAGCGACACCGCCACTTCACAGGCGCTGGCCCCCTGGCGCTTGGCCTCGGCAAGGATCTGCTCGACTTGTTCCTGCAGGGCCGGTAACGCTTGTGGACCGACGCTTTGGGCTGCACTCATGGTTTTCTCCACTCAAATTCTGCTTTCGGTAATGGCCATCGAGCGACCGGGCCGGACAAGCGGCCCCCGACTGGTTATCATGGCGGCGTTTCTTTGCGGACTGCCACCATGGTTGATTCTTACGACGACTCCCTCGATGGGGAGAAAAGCAAAACCCAGGTCAAACGTGAGCTGCATGCTCTGGTTGACCTTGGCGAGCGCCTTACAACGCTCAAAAAGGATTTGGTCGCCAAACTGCCACTGACCGACGAAATGCGTCGGGCCCTGGCGGATGCGCCCAAGCACACCGCGAATATCGCGCGTAAACGGCACATCTCGTTTATCGGCAAACTGATGCGCGACCAAGACATTGACGCCATTCTGACTTTGCTCGATCAAACCGATGCCTCCACTCGCCAGTACAACGAACGCTTCCACAACCTGGAACGTTGGCGTGACCGCCTGATCTCGGGCGATGACGCGGTGCTGGAGAAATTCGTACTGGACTACCCGGACGCGGACCGCCAGCAATTGCGCTCCCTGATCCGTCAGGCCCAGCACGAGCTGGCGCATAACAAGGCGCCGGCCACCAGCCGTAAAATCTTCAAATACATCCGTGAGCTGGACGAGACTCAACGCGGCCTGCGCTGATCCTCTTCCCCGGGTGGCGGTCTTCGCCACCCGAAGCTTGCGTTCCTACGATCCCGTACCACCCACGGTGATCGCATCAATTTTCAAGGTTGGCTGGCCGACACCTACCGGCACCGACTGCCCATCCTTGCCGCACGTGCCCACCCCGCTGTCCAGCGACAGGTCGTTACCGACCATCGACACCTTGCTCATGGCTTCCGGGCCGTTACCAATCAGCGTCGCCCCTTTGACCGGCGCGGTAATCTTGCCGTCTTCGATCAGGTACGCCTCGCTGGTGGAGAACACGAACTTGCCGCTGGTGATGTCCACCTGGCCGCCGCCGAGGTTGGCGCAGTAGATACCGCGTTTTACCGAGGCAATGATTTCTGCCGGATCGCTTTGGCCACCGAGCATGTAGGTGTTGGTCATGCGCGGCATTGGTAGATGCGCATAGGATTCACGACGACCATTACCGGTGCGCGCCACGCCCATCAGGCGCGCGTTGAGCTTGTCTTGCATGTAGCCCTTGAGCACGCCGTTTTCGATCAGGGTGGTGCATTCGGTCGGCGTGCCTTCGTCATCGACACTCAGCGAACCACGGCGGCCGGCCAGGGTGCCGTCATCGACAATGGTGCACAGCTTGGACGCAACCATTTCGCCCATGCGCCCACTGTAGGCGGAACTGCCCTTGCGGTTGAAATCGCCTTCCAGGCCATGGCCCACGGCTTCGTGGAGCAACACGCCAGACCAACCCGAGCCCAGCACCACCGGCAAGGTGCCGGCGGGTGCCGGAATCGCTTCCAGGTTGACCAATGCCTGGCGCAGCGCCTCACGGGCATAGCCCATGGCACGGTCGTCAGCGAGGAAATAACGGTAGTCGGTGCGCCCGCCGCCGCCATGCCCACCGCGCTCGCGGCGCCCGTTCTGTTCGACGATCACACTCACATTGAAACGCACCAGCGGCCGTACATCCGCCGCCAGCCCACCGTCTGTGGACGCCACGAGGATGCGCTCCCACACGCCCGCCATGCTCACGGTCACTTGCTGGATACGCGGGTCCAAGGCGCGGGTGGCTGCGTCGATTCGCTTGAGCAGCTCGACCTTTTCCGCACGGCTGATCACTTCCAAGGGGTTATCCGGCGCATACAACTGCGCCACGTCCTGGGTACTGAACGCCTGCACCGTGCCATTCTGCCCGGCACGGGAAATCGAACGGGCGGCACGCGCCGCCAGGCCTAGGGCCTCCAGGGTGATCGCATTGCTGTAGGCAAAGCCGGTTTTCTCACCCGATTGCGCGCGAACGCCTACGCCCTGGTCAAGGTTGAAACTGCCTTCCTTGACGATCCCATCTTCCAGCGCCCAGGACTCGGAAATCTGCCCCTGGAAATACAGGTCAGCCGCATCGATACCCGGCCCGGCCAGATCGCCGAGCACGGTTTGCAGGCTTTCGATGGTCACGCCACCGGGTGCCAGGAGGTGATCACTGACTGAGGACAACAACTCGCTCATAGGTTTGGCCTTAAATTCATCGTTCTGAAGCAGGCCGCTGCGCGCCCTGCGAGAAAAAGCGCCGGTGATTGGCCACCGGCATGCGCGCCCGTATCGACGCCTGTTCACTGCTATCGCGTTCGGCCAGTAACACCGCCTCACCTTGATCCTGTTGCGCCAGCACTCGGCCCCAAGGGTCGACAATCGCCGCGTGGCCAAAGGTTTCCCGTGGGCCTGGGTGCACACCGCCCTGGGCGGCTGCCAGCAGGTAGCACTGAGTTTCGATGGCACGTGCGCGAATCAGCACATCCCAATGCGCAGCCCCTGTCACTGCCGTGAAGGCCGAGGGCGCGGTAATCAGTTCAGCCCCCGCCGCACGTAACTCGCTGTACAGTTCGGGGAAACGCAGGTCGTAACACACCGTCAACCCCACACGGCCCACCGGCGTATCCGCCACCACCACCTGGTTACCGAAAGCATAGTCGTCAGATTCGCGATAACGACCGCGAGCATCCGCTACGTCCACATCAAACAGGTGGAGTTTGTCGTAGCGAGCGACTATTTCACCCTGATCGTTGATCAGCAGCGAGCAAGCATTGGGTTTGGCATGGGGCTGGTCCTTGGGCGGCAACGGCAATGTGCCGGCCACTATCCATAAGGTGAGGTCGCGGGCGGCCTGTTTCAACCAGGGCAGCACAGGGCCTTGCCCCAACGCCTCGGCGCGGCCAATGTCGGCCACATCGCGGCGCCCCATGGCGGCGAAATTCTCTGGCAGCACCGCGAGTTTCGCGCCACCGGCCGCCGCCTGCTCCAGCAGGCGACGCGCCTGGGCGAGGTTGGCCAGCACGTCACTCTGGCTGACCATTTGAATTACCGCAAAGGACATGGGCCGACACTCCATACAGGGCATGGGGCCATGCTACTCCACAGGCTCTCAGTTTGGCTTTTCAAATGGCTTGTCGAAGGTGATTTTTGGATCCTTCCAGGGGCCTTGCACCTTGTATTGCACACTGGCGAAGCGCGAAACCCGGTCACCGATCAGCTTGTCGATCAAAAACAGCGCACCACCAATGGCCGGCGCACCGACAATCAGCGCCGCAATCGGCAGGTTGTTGGTCACAGGCAAGGTGACCAGCAATTTGGCGTCGACGCGATCGGCAACCAGATCCAGGGTGCCGTTAAGCTCCAGATTGGTGGAAGGCCCGGTCATGGTGATGGGCTCGCGGGTCACGAACACGCCATTACTGGCGGCCAACAAGCCCTTGACCCTGTCGTAGCTCAAGCCCTTGCCGAACAAGTCGGAAAAGTCCAAACGCAAACGCCGGCCAATGGAGTTGAAGTTAAGCAGGCCAAACACTCGCAATGCCTGGGCCCCGCCCTCCACTTCGACGAACTGACCTTTACGGAACGCGGCATCCAGGCTGCCGGAAAACCGCTTGGGCCCGACCCAGGCCGGCGAGCCCGGCCAGCGGCCATCGACGTCCAGATGAAAGTCTTCGCTGGTCACCGTAGGCGCAAAACCCCAGCCCTTGAGCACGTCGGCAATGTTGCGCCCATCGAGGCGGCCCTTGTACCAACTGCTGCTGGCGCCTGGCGCACCTTCCCAACCCCCAGCGCCCTTGAGCAGCATGCCCTTGAGGCCAAGGTCGAGGTTATTGAAGGCCAGGCCCTTGGCGGTCGGGCGGATTCTCAGCGACCAGGCCCCGATCAGGTCCGAGCCCTGGAACAGCTGGTCGACGGCAATATCCAGTGCCGGAATGCTCTTGGGGTCGATATCGGCCAGCGGGTCCGGCGCGTTTTCGTCCGCCTGCGCGGTCGGGTCTGGCGCAGGCAATTTCACATACTTGAGGTTGACCGCAATCGGCGCGCCTTTGGCGTCCGGCAGGTTCACCGCGCCCTTGGCTTGCTGGCTATCGAGTTGCAGGCCCCAGGCCGCTGGTTTGCGATCGAGCTGCAAGCTGACCTGGTCAAACTGGGTACCAAACCCGGTCAGCTTGCCCACTTTGAAGTCCGCACCGCTGAGCAGTTGCTTGGCGTTGCCACCTGGATCATTGCCCGCGTAGCGATCCACGAGTTTCTTCCAGGGATCGATATCCAGTTCCGACAGCACGCCACGAATGCGCAGGCCTTTGGCACCGGGCAACACGGCATCACCATCGCCGAGGAACAATTCGCCGCGGCCATCATTGAACTTGTCCGGCGGCGCAGCAAAGGTGAAGTTAGCCAGCTCGCCGTAATCAAACCAGTAACGGCGTTCAGCGCCCTGCAAAGTCATGCGGAAGGTGCTGTCACGTCCCTGGCTGGCCGGCATGCCGAACGGTGCCGGCAGGTCCACCGCGACACCCTTGAGGTTGGAATTGACCATCAACTGGCTGTCCGCGCCGTCGAGGATCACTTGCAACTGGTAGGGAATATCGCCGGAGACCGGCAACGGCTGGCTGATTTTCAACCAGTCCGTAAGGCGCTTGACGGTGACCTGGCCATTGGCAGTCACCCGCGTGCTGATATTGCCCGGTTTGCCTTCGGCAAAGATCTGCGCCGTGATGGGGCGGTCGAACGCCTGGGCCGAGATCTTCTGCCCGCTCAGGCCCTTGGCGCTGTCGAAGCGAAAATCGCCCTTGAGCTGGGTCAGGTCCAGCGGCGGTTCCGCCAATTGCAGGCGCGCTTTGTCGGTCTTGAAGTCCACCACGATCTTGGGCTCAGTGCCTTTGGCCAGCGGTACGTCCAGGTCCAGGCTACCTTGCAGGTCGCCCTCGCCTTTCCAGCCAGCGAACGTAGACGCCGTGCCAATCGGCGCTTCTTGAAGGATCTTCAGGCCGTCGCCCAAACCGCCAAAGAACCCGCCCGTGAGCAGCAGATGACTGTCCCCGCCCGCTGGGGCGTGGGGGATATTGACGTAGACATCCTTGACCTGGGTGTCGAGCAATTGGCCCTTGCTCGCCAGAATGCGTACGCCGCTCTCCTCGACAAACACTTCGCCATTGACCTTGTTCACGTGCGGCCAGCCCGGCTGGAAGGCGAGTTCGGCATCATGCACCTTGAAGAACAGGCTGATATTGCGCGACGCGGGCAGTGCATTGTGGCTGAGCGAACCCTGGTACTGGAAGAAGCCTTCGTCCACCGCGCCCTTGAGGATCGCCGTGCGCAACCACTCATCCAGCGCCGGGCTCAACACGGCGGGCAGGTACTTGGGGGTGAAACGGCCATCGCCATCGACCATGCCGACCCGCAGGTCCATGTAGTCTTCCTGGCTGTGGTCGAAATGCAGGCGAATCAGGAAGTCCGCCGCCACCTTGCCTTCCTCGCCCAGTACCTTGATATATGGGGCGATCAGGGTGAAGCCTTGCTTGTCCAGCTTCCAGGTCAGGCGTGCATTGGCCTGGATGTACTGCCACGGCTTGGCGAAGATCGGATACAGATGCAAGGAAAAGTCCTTGCTGTCCATGCGCAACTCGCCCTGGCCCAGGTCGCCACTGATGCTGCCGGACACATTGCGTGCGGCTGGCGCGCCAAAGTAGGCATCGAAGCCGACACGTTCCAGGTTGGCGGCAAAACTGAGTTTTCGGTCGGTGGTGTCTTGCGGTCGGAAGTCCACCAGCACATTGCGTAACAGGCCAGTGGCTTTGAGGTGTTCGACGGCCTTGGCGAAACCGTCCGGCAGCGGCGCCAAGGCGTTGAGCAGCGGGGTAATGGGGGCCAGGTCGAGACGGTCGGCCTGCAATTTCCACACCTCCTGTTCTTTGTCGGTCGCCAGGTTTTGCTGCAATTGCAGGCGCGATTCCCAGCGGGTTTCGCCAATGTTCATCGCCAGGGAATCAAACAGCACCTTGAGGCCAGTGTCACTGCGTTGCAGGTAGGCGGTCAGGGCCAGGTTTTCAAGGTGCACCGGCTTACGGTCGGCGTAGCTGCCCTTCACTTGGGGCGAATTGAGGCGTACCGCCGCGCTTTGCACCGTGCCTTTGGCCCAACTGAGCCAAAACTCACCGCCGGCCTTCAATTGCGTCAGCTTCCATTGCTGGGTCAGCCTGGCGGGAATCCACTTGGCCCAGTCGCTTTGCGGCAGGCTCAGGTAGGCATCGACCTCAGCGTCTTTCCACTGACTGGCGCGAATGCGGCTGCGCAGGCTGACCGCCAACGGTTGGCCATCGGGCAATGTCAGGCGAGCATCCAGACGCTGCTGGCTCATGCCGGTATGCAGGCTCAGGCCCACATAGGTCACGGTCACTGGTGCCTGGTCGAAGGGTTGCAGGGTCACCTGGCTGTCCAGCACCGACACGCGCTTGACCATTTGCATGCGCGTCAGCAGTTGTTGCGGGTCCAACGGCTGGTCGTCCTGCACCGGCAAGCCTTGCAGGGTCCAGCGGCCGTCCTGGTCCTCCTTGACGCTCAGTTGCAAGCCACTGACTTGCAGATGGGCGATACGCACTTCCCGGGCCATCAGGCTGGCCCACATATCCGGCACCACTTCCACCTGGTCCAGGCGCAAGGCACTGCTGCCCTCGCCGACCATGACGTCGTGGGCCAGCAATACCGGGGCAAACCCGCTCCAACGGCCTTCAAGACTACCGATATGCAGCGGCGTATCCAGCGCAGCCTGGGCCTTGGCCTCGACTTCGGCGCGGTATTCAGCCACCAGCGGGGTGAGTTCGCGCCCCAGGCTCACATACACCGCCGCCAATACCAGCGACAACGCACACAGGCCCAGGCCCCAACGGGTCAAAGCGGCAAAAAAGCGTATCAGACGCTCCATGTCAGGCGACCCTCAAAAAACAGTTAGCGGACGGCAGATCAAGGTCTGCCGGTCTCGAAGAAAGTGCACAGTTGGGGATCAGAGCAACACCACGTCGTATTGTTCCTGGGAATACATGGTTTCGACCTGGAAGCGAATCGTGCGACCGATAAAACTTTCCAGTTCGGCGACGTTACCGGACTCTTCGTCCAGCAGGCGATCCACCACTTTCTGATTGGCAAGTACTCTATAACCTTCGGCCTGATAGGCGCGTGCCTCCCGCAGGATCTCGCGGAAAATCTCGTAGCAAACCGTTTCCGGGGTCTTCAGTTTGCCGCGCCCTTGGCAACTGCTGCACGGCTCGCACAGGACCTGTTCCAGGCTTTCACGCGTGCGCTTGCGAGTCATCTGCACCAGGCCCAACTCGGTGATGCCGATGATGTTGGTCTTGGCGTGATCGCGCTCCAGTTGCTTCTCAAGCGTACGCAGCACCTGGCGCTGGTGCTCTTCATCTTCCATGTCGATGAAGTCGATGATGATGATGCCGCCCAGGTTGCGCAGGCGCAGTTGGCGGGCAATAGCGGTAGCCGCCTCGAGATTGGTCTTGAAGATGGTCTCTTCAAGGTTGCGATGGCCCACGAATGCGCCGGTATTGACGTCGATGGTGGTCATGGCTTCCGCCGGGTCTACCACCAGGTAGCCGCCGGACTTGAGTGGCACCTTGCGTTCCAGGGCTTTCTGGATTTCGTCTTCGACGCCATACAGGTCGAATATCGGCCGCTCGCCGGGGTAGTGTTCCAGGCGATCGGCGATTTCTGGCATCAACTCAGCGACAAATTGCGTGGTGCGCTGGAAGGTTTCCCGCGAGTCGATGCGAATTTTCTCGATCTTCGGGCTGACCAGGTCGCGCAGCGTGCGCAGCGCCAGGCCAAGGTCTTCATAGATGACGCTGGGCGCGCCGATGGTCTTGATCTGCGCGTCGATCTGATCCCACAGGCGCCGCAGGTAGCGAATATCCATGAGGATCTCGTCAGCGCCAGCGCCTTCTGCGGCGGTGCGCAGGATAAACCCACCCGCTTCCTTGATGCCCTCGGCGGCGACGCAGTCGCTGACCACCTTCTTCAGGCGCTCGCGCTCGGCTTCATCTTCGATCTTCAGGGAAATGCCCACATGGGCAGTGCGCGGCATGTACACCAGGTAGCGCGAGGGAATCGACAACTGGGTGGTCAAGCGGGCGCCCTTGGAACCGATAGGGTCCTTGGTGACTTGCACCACCAGGCTCTGGCCCTCGTGCACCAGAGCGCTGATGCTTTCCACCGCAGGGCCCTCGCGCAGGGAAATTTCCGAGGCATGGATAAACGCTGCACGGTCCAGGCCGATGTCGACGAAGGCCGCCTGCATGCCCGGCAATACACGCACCACCTTGCCTTTGTAGATATTGCCGACGATCCCGCGCTTTTGGGTGCGTTCGACATGCACTTCTTGCAGAACACCGTTCTCTACCACCGCCACGCGCGATTCCATCGGCGTGATATTGATCAGAATCTCTTCACTCATGGCTGGGTCTCGTTCAGGCGTTTTCACAATAGTGACCGGTCGCTTAAGGCTTGGCGCTGGAATACGGCGTTCAGCACACGGTAAGGTTTTGCCAACAGGGTATGCCGAATTGCGCCAGGAGTTGCGCGGTTTCGCACACAGGCAGGCCCACCACCGCGGAATAACTGCCATTGAGCCCGGCAACGAACACCGAACCCAACCCCTGGATAGCATAGCCGCCGGCCTTGTCCTGCGGTTCGCCACTGTGCCAGTAGGCGGTAGCCTCCTGAACAGACACCTCGCGAAAACGTACACGACTGCTTACACATCGGGTTTCGCAACGCTGGCCGTCAGTCAGGGCAATGGCGGTGAGCACTTCATGTTCTCGACCGGAAAGCGCCATCAGCATCGCCAGCGCATCGGCCTGGTCAACGGGCTTGCCCAGGATCTGGCCATCCACGATCACAGCCGTATCGGCCCCCAATACACAGGCGCCCAAGGTTTGGCCAAGCGCAATAAAACCCGCCGTCGCCTTGCCGCGCGCAAGGCGCTCGACATAGGCAACGGCAGGCTCGTTGACAAGAGGGGTTTCATCAATAGCGGCGCTGACCACGGTGAAGGGCACACCGATCTGGGTCAACAGCTCACGTCGCCGCGGGGAGCCCGAGGCCAGGTAAAGCGAATTCATTGCAGCCTCTCCCTGTTGAGTTCGATAACCAGGCAGAGCCTCGCAACCATTCAATTGATTTTATAGCGCCGACGCAGCCCGCGCAGGCCAAAACTGATCCAGGGCCACAACAATGCACTGACCAGCGCCGGCAAGACCAACGCCAGCGTAGGCTGACGGTTGCCGGTCAAGGCGCTCAGCCACAGTTGCACCAACTGCGCCAGGCCGAAGATCACCAGGATCACCAGGCACTGCTGCCACATCGGGAACATGCGCAGGCGCTGTTGCAACGACAGCACCAGGAAGGTAATCAGTGTCAGGATCAACGCGTTCTGGCCCAGCAAGGTGCCATACAGCACATCTTCGGCCAACCCCAGGCACATGGCCGTGACCATGCCCACCTTGTGCGGCAGGTTCAATGACCAGAACGCCAGCAACAAGGCCAGCCAGAGCGGGCGCAGGATTTCCATGAACTGCGGCAGCGGCGAAACGCTGAGCAGCAAGCCGATGGCGAAGGTCAGCCAGACGATCCAGCCATTGCGTGAATGAGTACCCGCCATTAGTCCCCCCTCTGCGGTGTGGTGGCCGGAGCGGCGGTCGGTTTAGCCGGGCGCGCGTTATGCGCGGCAGGTTTGGCCGGCGTTGTCACAGGTGCTGCCGGTGCAGGTGACGTGGCTGGCGCGGGTGCAGGCGGACCAACAAAAGCAGGTTTTGGCACCGTGGCCGGCACGATAGGCGCGGTGCCATTCTGCTGGTCCTCCGCTTCCTGGGCCTGGGCAGCGTCGTTAGCGCGCTCTTCCGGGGTGCGGTTGTCGCTGAACACCAGCAGCAGGTAACGGCTGCGGTTCAGCGCGGCAGTCGGTACCGCCCGAACGATAGCGAACGGCTGGCCGGAATCGTGGATCACCTCTTTGACCGTCGCCACCGGATAACCCGCCGGGAAGCGCTGGCCCAGGCCAGAGCTGACCAACAGGTCGCCTTCCTTGATGTCAGCGGTGTCGGCCACATGGCGCAGTTCCAGGCGTTCCGGGTTACCGGTGCCGCTGGCAATCGCGCGCAAACCGTTACGGTTGACCTGTACCGGAATGCTATGGGTCGTGTCCGTCAGCAACAGCACCCGCGAGGTGTAGGGCATCAACTCCACCACCTGGCCCATCAGGCCACGGGCGTCGAGCACCGGCTGACCAAGCACCACACCGTCGCGCTCACCCTTGTTGATGATGATGCGGTGGGTAAAGGGGTTGGGGTCCATGCCGATTAGTTCGGCCACCTCGACCTTTTCGTTGACCAGTGCGGAAGAATTGAGCAACTCGCGCAGCCGAACGTTCTGCTCGGTGAGGGCCGCCAGCTTTTGCATGCGCCCCTGCAACAGCAGGTTTTCAGTCTTGAGTTTTTCGTTCTCGGCGACCAGTTCGGTGCGGCTGCCAAATTGGCTGGACACGCCCTGGAAGAGACGTTGCGGCAGGTCGGTGATCCAGTAGGTCTGCATCAACACCAGCGACATCTGGCTGCGCACCGGCTTGAGCAGTGCAAAGCGGGCATCGACCACCATCAGCGCGACCGAAAGCACGGTCAGCACCAATAAGCGCACACCCAATGAGGGGCCTTTGGCGAAAAGCGGTTTAATAAGCCGCTCCTCCCAGGCAAATGTTCTCTTTATTCATACGGCATCAAACCGGCCTGGATGCAGATTGAAGAAGATAAACGCCAACAGGCAGCACTGCAAAGTGCTGCCTGCCGACGAAGCATGAACCATCCAGGCAATCTTATTCGCTGGAGAGCAGGTCCATGGTGTGTTTATCCATCATTTCCAGCGCACGACCACCGCCACGGGCAACGCAGGTCAACGGGTCTTCGGCGACGATCACCGGCAGGCCGGTTTCCTGGGCCAGCAACTTGTCGAGGTCGCGCAACAAGGCGCCACCACCGGTCAGTACCAGGCCACGCTCGGCGATATCGGAAGCCAGCTCCGGCGGCGATTGCTCCAGGGCACTTTTCACCGCCTGAACGATGGTGGCCAGGGACTCTTGCAGAGCCTCCAGCACTTCATTGGAGTTCAGGGTGAAGGCACGTGGAACGCCTTCGGCCAGGTTGCGACCGCGCACATCGACTTCGCGCACTTCGCCGCCTGGGTAAGCGGTGCCGATTTCCTGCTTGATGCGCTCGGCGGTGGATTCGCCGATCAGGCTGCCGTAGTTACGACGCACATAAGTGATGATCGCTTCGTCGAAGCGGTCGCCGCCCACGCGCACGGATTCGGCATACACCACACCGTTCAGGGAAATCAGGGCGATTTCGGTAGTACCACCACCGATATCCACCACCATCGAACCGCGCGCTTCTTCCACCGGCAGGCCGGCACCGATCGCAGCCGCCATCGGCTCTTCGATCAGGAATACTTCACGGGCACCGGCGCCAAGGGCCGATTCACGGATGGCACGACGCTCCACCTGGGTGGACTTGCACGGAACGCAGATCAGCACGCGAGGGCTGGGCTGCAGGAAACTGTTTTCGTGAACTTTGTTGATGAAGTACTGCAGCATCTTTTCGCAGACGCTGAAATCGGCGATCACGCCATCCTTCATCGGACGAATGGCAGCAATATTGCCTGGTGTACGGCCGAGCATGCGCTTGGCCTCGGTGCCAACGGCAACGACACTTTTCTGATTACCATGGGTCCGAATGGCCACAACCGATGGCTCATTCAGAACGATTCCGCGCTCGCGCACGTAAATAAGGGTGTTGGCAGTGCCCAGGTCAATGGAGAGATCGCTGGAAAACATGCCACGCAGTTTCTTGAACATGGGGAAAGGACCCTAGGCAACGCGTGGGTAAAAAAGTGCGGCAAACTCTAACAACGACAGGGATTTTGGGCAAGGCGCCAATGTGCTAAATTGGCCGACTTTCTGTGCACCAACCCCCACAATCGCGGCCTTATGACCGTAGAAATGCGGTAGTGTTCCGACAATCTAACACACGGACGCCCTCCGTTCTGTTTTCCACTGGAGAATCCCATGGCGCTTGAACGCTCCGACGTGGAAAAAATCGCACATTTGGCCTCGCTTGGCCTTAATGATGCCGATCTTCCACAGACCACCGCAGCCCTGAACAGCATTCTCGGGCTGGTCGACCAAATGCAGGCCGTGAATACCGACGGCATCGAGCCCCTGGCTCACCCACTGGAAGCCAGCCAGCGCCTGCGCGCAGACGTCGTGACCGAACGCAATAATCGCGAGGCCTACCAGTCCATCGCGCCAGCGGTCGAAAACGGCCTGTACCTGGTTCCGAAAGTCATCGACTAAAGGGAAAGAGCCTTTCATGCATCACATGACTCTGGCCGAGATCGCCCGCGGTCTCGCCGACAAATCGTTTTCTTCCGAAGAGCTGACCCAGACCTTGCTGGCGCGTATCGCCGCGCTCGATCCGAAGGTCAACAGCTTCATCAGCCTCACCGAGGAGCTGGCCCTGAGCCAGGCCAAGGCCGCCGACGCCCGTCGCGCCAACGGTGAGAATGGTGCGCTGCTCGGCGCACCGATCGCCCACAAGGACCTGTTCTGCACCCAGGGCATTCGCACCAGCTGCGGCTCGAAGATGCTCGACAACTTCAAGGCGCCCTACGACGCCACTGTGGTCGCCAAGCTGGCCGCCGCCGGCGCCGTGACCCTTGGCAAGACCAACATGGACGAATTCGCCATGGGTTCGGCCAACGAGTCCAGCTACTACGGCGCGGTGAAAAACCCGTGGAACCTGGAACACGTCCCGGGTGGTTCGTCCGGTGGTTCGGCGGCGGCCGTGGCCGCGCGCTTCCTGCCGGCCGCTACCGCCACCGATACCGGCGGTTCGATCCGCCAGCCAGCCGCCTTCACCAACCTAACCGGCCTGAAGCCGACCTACGGTCGCGTTTCCCGCTGGGGCATGATCGCCTACGCCTCAAGTCTCGATCAGGGCGGCCCTCTGGCACGCACGGCTGAAGACTGCGCAATATTGTTACAAGGCATGGCAGGCTTCGATAAACAGGACTCCACCAGCATCGACGAGCCAGTGCCGGACTACAGCGCCAGCCTGAACACCTCGATCAAGGGCCTGCGCATCGGCGTGCCGAAGGAATACTTCAGCGCTGGCCTCGACCCGCGTATCGCCGAACTGGTGCAAAACAGCATCAAAGAGCTCGAAAAGCTTGGCGCCGTGATCAAGGAAATCAGCCTGCCGAACAACCAGCACGCGATTCCCGCCTACTACGTGATCGCGCCAGCAGAGGCCTCTTCCAACCTGTCGCGTTTCGACGGCGTGCGCTTCGGCTATCGCTGCGAGAACCCGAAAGACCTCACCGACCTGTACAAACGCTCCCGCGGCGAAGGCTTCGGCAGTGAAGTGCAGCGCCGGATCATGGTCGGTGCTTATGCCCTGTCCGCCGGCTACTACGACGCGTACTACCTCAAGGCGCAAAAAATCCGTCGCCTGATCAAGAACGACTTCATGGCCGCCTTTGAAGAAGTCGATGTGATCCTCGGCCCGACCGCGCCAAACCTGGCGTGGAAGATCGGCGCCAAGACCGGCGACCCGATCGCCGAGTACCTGGAAGACCTCTACACCATCACCGCCAACCTCGCGGGCTTGCCGGGCTTGTCCATGCCCGCAGGTTTCGTCGATGGCCTGCCGGTGGGCGTGCAATTGCTCGCCCCGTATTTCCAGGAAGGCCGCCTGCTCAATGTGGCGCACCAGTACCAGTTGAATACCGACTGGCACACCCGCACCCCTACCGGCTTCTGAGGAGAACACTATGCAATGGGAAGTTGTGATCGGGCTGGAGATTCATACCCAGCTCGCCACCCAATCGAAGATTTTCTCCGGTAGCGCCACCACGTTCGGCTCCGAACCCAATACCCAGGCCAGCCTGGTCGACTTGGGCATGCCCGGCGTGCTGCCGGTGCTGAACCAGGAAGCGGTGCGCATGGCCGTGATGTTCGGCTTGGCGATTGACGCCGAGATCGGCCAGCACAACGTGTTTGCGCGCAAGAACTACTTCTACCCGGACCTGCCCAAGGGCTACCAGATCAGCCAGATGGAACTGCCGATTGTCGGCAAGGGCCACCTGGACATTCCCCTGGAAGACGGCACCATCAAGCGCGTCGGCGTCACCCGTGCGCACCTGGAAGAAGACGCCGGCAAAAGCCTGCACGAAGAATTCCCGGGCGCTACCGGTATCGACCTGAACCGTGCTGGCACGCCGCTGCTGGAGATCGTGTCCGAGCCGGACATGCGCAGCGCCAAGGAAGCCGTGGCCTACGTCAAGACCATCCACGCGCTGGTGCGCTACCTGGGCATCTGCGACGGCAACATGGCCGAAGGCTCGCTGCGTTGCGACTGCAACGTGTCGATCCGCCCCAAGGGCCAGGTCGAGTTCGGCACCCGCTGCGAGATCAAGAACGTCAACTCGTTCCGCTTCATCGAGAAGGCGATCAACAGCGAAGTACGTCGCCAGATCGAGCTGATCGAAGACGGCGGCAAGGTGATCCAGCAAACGCGCCTGTACGATCCGAACAAAGACGAAACCCGCGCCATGCGCAGCAAAGAGGAAGCCAACGACTACCGTTACTTCCCCGACCCGGACCTGTTGCCGGTGGTGCTGGAGGATTCCTTCCTCAATGACATCCGCGCCACCCTGCCGGAACTGCCGCAGCAAAAACGCGAGCGCTTCCAGGAGCAGTTCGGCCTGTCGGTCTACGATGCCAGCGTCCTGGCCTCCAGCCGTGAACAAGCCAACTACTTCGAAAAAGTCGTGAGCATTGCCGGCGACGCCAAGCTGGCGGCCAACTGGGTGATGGTCGAGCTGGGCAGCCTGTTGAACAAACAGGGCCTGGAAATCGACGAAGCGCCGGTCACCGCCGAACAACTGGGTGGCATGCTGCTGCGCATCAAGGACAACACCATCTCCGGCAAAATTGCCAAGACCGTGTTCGAAGCGATGGCTGCCGGTGAAGGCAATGCCGACGAGATCATCGAGAAGCGTGGCCTCAAGCAAGTCACCGACAGCGGCGCCATCTCGGCCGTGCTCGATGAGATGCTCGCGGCCAATGCCGAGCAGGTCGAGCAATACCGTGCGGCAGACGAAGCCAAGCGCGGCAAGATGTTCGGCTTCTTTGTCGGCCAGGCGATGAAAGCCTCCAAGGGCAAAGCCAACCCGCAACAGGTGAACGAACTGCTCAAAAGCAAGCTCGAAGGCTGATTGCAGTGAAATGGTCGGAGTGGAGTTTCACCTACACCCCGACCTTTTGTGGGAGCTGGCTTGCCTGCGATTCAGGCACCTCGGTGTTTCAGTTACACCGAGCCGATGCTATCGCAGGCAAGCCAGCTCCCACATTTACATCTGGGACTTCCTGACAATGAAGCGTCTACTCGGCCTCCTGGCCCTGTCCTCCCTGCTGGCCGGTTGCGCCAGCGGCCTCATCGACCCCAACGGCTACGACGAAACCGGCACCGCGTCTTATTACGGCGCCAAGCACCATGGCAAGAAAACCGCCAGCGGTGAACCTTTCAACCAGAACGCCTTGACCGCCGCCCATCGGCGCCTGCCCTTCGGCACCCAGGTCAAGGTGACCAACCTCGACAACAACCGTTCTGTCGTGGTGCGTATCACTGATCGCGGCCCGCATACCCGTGGGCGCCTGATCGACCTTTCACGCAAGGCTGCCGAGCAGTTGCGCATGCTGCGCAGCGGTACCGCACGGGTACGCGTGCAAGCCCTGAACAACTGATCGAGGCAGCCTTGAGCATTTTCGGATTGAACGCCCTCTCACCCTGGAGCCTGCTCGAACTGGTGGGCGGCCTGATCTTGCTGATCATCGGCGCTGAAATCCTGGTACGCGCCGCGGTACGCCTGGCGGCGAGCCTCAAGGTGCGGCCACTGATCATCGGCTTGAGCATCGTCGCCTTCGGCAGCAGTGCGCCACAGATGACCGTCAGTCTTCAGGCCACGCTGGCCGGCAACACGGACATTGCCGTAGGCAGCGTCATCGGCAGCAGCATCTTCAATATCCTTGTGACCCTGGGTTTGTCCGCACTGATCATTCCGCTGCGGGTCTCGCGGCAGCTGGTGCGCGTGGATATCCCGGTGATGATCGTCGCCGGCCTGCTGGTGTTTATCCTCGCCGCCAATGAAATGCTGACGCCCTTCGATGGCGCCGTGCTGCTGGTGGCGCTGGTGGCCTACCTAGGCGTATTGCACTACCAGACACGTCATTCCCGGCGCCCGCGCACTCTGGACACCGTGGCGAAGGCGCCATGGCTGAGCAGTGTGCTGCTGATGCTCGGCGGTTTGCTGGTGCTGGTGCTGGCCGGGCATTTGTTGCTCGGCGCAGCGGTGGAGGTGGCGGGCGATCTCGGATTGTCGGAGCGCGTCATCGGCCTCACGTTGATCGGCGTCGGCACCTCGCTGCCGTGCCTTGCCACGTCGCTGATCGCCGCGTTGCGTGGCGAACGGGAGATTGCCGTAGGCAACGTGATCGGCAGCAACCTGTTCAACCTGCTCGGCGTGCTGGGTTTTACCGCACTGGTGGCGCCGACACCGCTTTCGGTATCACCCAACGCCCTGGACTTCGATTTACCGGTGATGCTCGGCGCCATCATCCTGTGCCTGCCGGTGTTCTATACCGGCTATCGGGTAACACGTATCGAAGGGCTGGTGCTGCTGGGGCTGTACCTGGCGTACGGGCTGCATGTCATGGCCTTCACCACGGGCATGCCGCTGGCCAACAAGCTTGAACAATTGATGCTGTATTACGTCCTGCCAGCGTTAGTGGTTTTGCTGTTGTTCACCTCACTGCGCGCCTGGCACCGCCAACACAAGAGGGAATCGCAATGACCGATCAGAAAAAACCCGGGGTTGAAGTACGTCGCCAGGTCATGGGCGATGCGTTCGTCGACCGCGCCCTGGGCAATGCCACGGCGTTCACCCAGCCGCTGCAGGACTTCGTCAACGAGCACGCGTGGGGCAGCGTCTGGAACCGCGAGGGTTTGCCGCTCAAGACCCGCAGCCTGATCACCCTCGCCGCCCTCACCGCCCTCAAGTGCCCGCAGGAACTCAAGGGCCATGTGCGCGGTGCGCTGAATAATGGCTGTACGGTGGAGGAGATCCGCGAAGCGCTGCTGCATTGCGCGGTGTATGCCGGGGTGCCGGCGGCGATTGATGCGTTTCGGGCGGCGCAGGAAGTGATTGAGGCGTATCAGGCGGATCAGCAGTGACTGCCAGATAGTTATCGCAGGCAAGCCAGCTCCCACACTTGAGTGTATTCACACATCCACATGTGGGAGCTGGCTTGTCGGGTCGCCGCATCGCTGCGATGGGGCCTCAACCTGCCCGCCTATTTCAGATCCAACCACCCGCCTGCAACACAAAAATCCCGATATTCGTGGTCACCGCCGCCATCAACGTGGTGATCACGATAATCGCGGCCGCCAACTCATGATTACCCTCCGCCGCCCTGGCCATTACAAAGCTCGCGGCGGCCGTGGGCGCGCCGAAATACAGAAACAGAATCCCCAACTCCGGCCCCCGGAACCCCAGCAACCAAGCGCCCAATGTGGCGATCACTGGTAGCCAGATCATCTTCATCAGGCTCGCGCTCAACGCCATGTTGCCGCTCTTGCGCAGCGCGGCCATGGACAAGGTGCCGCCGATGCAAATCAACGCCAACGGCAGCGTGGTGTCCGACAGGTACTGCAAGGACTTCTCCAACCAGCCGGGCACGCCGATCTGGAAGTACGCGAACGGCGTGGCGACGATCACGCTGATAATCAGCGGGTTGGCCAATACGCTTTTGAAGATGCTCCACGGGTCGGACTTGATCACTGGGCTATAGACCGCCAGCACAATGGTCGACAGCGTGTTGTAAAAGAGGATCACCAGCGCTGCGAGGATCGCGCCCAGCGATATACCGTAGTCGCCGTACATACTGGCCGCCAGCGCCAGGCCGATGACCCCGTTATTGCCACGAAACGCGCCTTGGGCGTAGATGCCTCGGTCTTCGCGCTTGCAACGAAAGATTGCCCAGCCCCAGGCCATGGCAAAGCTCACCAGGGTGGCGACGCAAAAGTAGATCAGCAACCCCGGCTTGAGCGCCGAGTGCAGGTCGGCATGCAGAATGCCAAGGAACAGCAGCGCCGGCATGGCGACGTTGAACACCAGGGACGATGCGGTGTGGATAAAGTTGTCATTGATCCAGTTGATGCGCTTTAGAAACACGCCCAGGAACAGCATGGCAAACACCGGCGCGGTGATGGTGAGGGTGGTGAGGAAGATTGCCAGCATGCCGGGGAGAACCTTGGTGGGCGTCGTTAGTTGGCTAATGATAAGCCAGTCCGAGCGGGTTCGTGTGGGCAACGCCATTCAAATGTGGGAGCTGGCTTGCCTGCGATGGCGATATGTCAGCCGATGCACTCATAATTGATGCACCGCTATCGCAGGCAAGCCAGCTCCCACAGGTTAGCGCCTGGTTTCAGGTAATCGGCGCCGGGTTGAACAGCGTGATGTCGTTATGCAGCTTATGCCGCTCTGCCCAGGTCTGCTTCTTGCCGCTGGCCACATCCAGATAGAAGTGGAACAGCTCCCAACCCAGCTCCTCGATACTCGCCCGCCCCGTGGCAATGCGCCCGGCGTCGATATCGATCAGGTCCGGCCAACGCTGGGCCAGCTCGGTGCGGGTGGAGACCTTCACCACCGGCGCCATCGCCAGCCCATACGGCGTGCCGCGCCCGGTGGTGAACACGTGCAGGTTCATCCCCGCCGCCAGTTGCAAGGTGCCGCAGACAAAATCACTGGCCGGTGTGGCGCAAAAGATCAGGCCCTTTTCCTTGAAGCGCTCACCAGGGCCAAGCACGCCGTTGATGGCACTGCTGCCGGATTTGACGATGGAGCCCAACGACTTTTCGACAATATTCGACAGCCCGCCCTTCTTGTTACCCGGCGTGGTATTGGCGCTGCGGTCTGCCTCGCCCTTGGCCAGGTAACGGTCGTACCAGTCCATTTCCCTGACCAGCTCGCGGGCAACGTCCTGGTTCTGCGCGCGTGAGGTCAGCAGGTAAATCGCATCGCGCACTTCAGTCACTTCGGAAAACATCACCGTCGCGCCGGCACGCAGTAACAGATCCGAGGCATACCCCAGCGCCGGGTTGGCGGTGATGCCGGAAAACGCATCGCTGCCGCCGCACTGCATGCCCAGGATCAACTCGGAGGCCGGCACGGTTTCGCGGCGACGCTGGTTGAGTTTTTTCAAGCGCACGTCGGCCAGGGCCATGATCTGCTCGATCATTTCAGTAAAGCCGTGGCTGGAATCCTGCAAGCGATACAGCCATGGCTCGCTCAGGTCCACGGAGCTGTCGTTATCGTGCATCACCTGCCCTGCCTGAAGCTTTTCGCAGCCCAGGCTGATCACCAAGGCCTCGCCGCCCAGGTTGGGGTTGCGCGCCAGGTTGCGCACGGTGCGGATGGGGATATAGGCATCCGTCGCCGTAATCGCCACGCCGCAGCCGTAGCTGTGGGTCAGCGCCACCACATCATCGACATGCGGGTACTGGGGCAGCAACTCGTCCTTGATGCGCTTGACCGCATGGTCCAGCACGCCGGTAACGCATTGCACGGTGGTGGTAATGCCGAGGATATTGCGCGTGCCCACGGTGCCGTCTGCATTGCGATAGCCCTCGAAGGTAAACCCCTCCAGGGGCGCCTGGGTTTCAGGCACCTCGGTGGACAGCGGCAAGCTGTCCAGCGGCGGTGCGGTGGGCATGCGCAACTGGTCCTCCTGCACCCAACTGCCGCGCGGAATCGGCGCCAGGGCATAACCGATGGTCTGGCCGTAGCGAATAATCTGGCCGCCCTCGGGGATGTCTTCCAGGGTCACCTTGTGGCTCTGCGGGATGAAATCCACGGTGACGAGGCCGTCGGGAAACTCGGTACCGGCGGGTACCCCTTGATCGTTCACCACGATCACCACATTGTCGCGCTCGTGCAAACGGATCGAGCGCGGCGAGTCGGCATGTTCAATCAACTGCATCACACGAACCTCAGGAATGCGCTTGAGAAAGGTTGGTCAACTCCGGGCCTTTGGTGGGCGGCTCCTTGAGCACCACGCGCTTGATCGGGCCGACAATCACCAGGTAGCTGAATACCGCCACCAGCGCGTTGGCGCCGACGAACACCAGCGCCCATTTGAACGAGCCGGTGGTGCTGATGATGTAGCCAATCACAATCGGCGTGGTGATCGACGCCAGGTTACCGAAGGTGTTGAACAAGCCGCCACTGAGCCCGGCGATTTGTTTCGGCGAGGTGTCGGACACCACCGCCCAACCCAATGCGCCAACGCCTTTGCCGAAGAAGGCCAAGGCCATGAAGCCCACCACCATCCATTCGATGTCCACGTAATTGCACGCCACGATGCTGCTGGAAATCAGCAGGCCACCGATGATCGGCGCCTTGCGTGCGAAGGTCAGCGAATGGCCTTTGCGCAGCAGGTAGTCGGAAATCACCCCGCCGAGCACCCCGCCGATAAAGCCGCAGATCGCCGGTAACGAGGCAATGAAGCCGGCTTTGAGGATGGTCATGCCACGCTCCTGCACCAGGTACACCGGAAACCAGGTCAGGAAGAAGTAGGTGATACCGTTGATGCAATACTGGCCCAGGTAGACGCCAAGCATCATGCGGTTGGTCAGAAGCTGGCGGATGTAATCCCACTTGGGCCCGTCGGTTTTCTTACCCTTGCCCTTGTCCTGATCCATATCGACCATCGCGCCATTGGCGGCGATGTGATTGAACTCGGCCTCGTTGATCATCGGATGCTGGCGCGGGCTGTGGATAACTTTCAGCCAGATCAGCGAGAAAACAATGCCGATCACGCCCATCACGATAAACACGTGCTGCCAGCCAAAGCGATAGACGATCCAGCCCATCAACGGCGCGAACAACACCGTGGCGAAATACTGGGCCGAGTTGAAGATCGCCGACGCAGTGCCGCGTTCCGCCGTAGGAAACCACGCCGCAACAATACGGGCATTTCCCGGAAACGACGGCGCCTCGGCCAAGCCCACCATAAAGCGCAGCATGAACAGCGCGACCACCGCAGTGGAGACGCCAAACTCACCGACATAGCCTTGCAGCACGGTGAACAGCGACCAGGTGAAGATGCTCAGGGCATAGACTTTTTTCGAGCCGAAACGGTCGAGCAGCCAGCCACCGGGAATTTGCCCGGCCACGTAGGCCCAACCGAATGCAGAGAAGATATAACCGAGGGTGACCGCGTCGATACCGAGGTCTTTTTGCAGGCTGGAGCCGGCGATAGCGATGGTGGCCCGGTCGGCGTAGTTGATCGTGGTCACCAGGAACAGCATGAGCAGGATCAAATAGCGGACGTGGGTCGGCTTGGTCGCTTGCATGTAGAAGTACTCCCACTAATTATTTTTTTTGCGGGTAATCATTTTTTTGCCGTGGAAACCGCACTATGAGGGAGCCGGGCTTGCCCGCGATGCAGGCACCTCGGTGTGTCAGCGAGACCGAGGTGAGGCTATCGCAGGCAAGCCAGCTCCCACCTGGAGCCGGTGCCACGGGGTGCTGCGTGTTACGAACCGATGTAGCTGGTTTTCACCACGGTGTAGAACTCTTGCGCATAGCGACCTTGCTCACGCGAACCGTAGGATGAGCCCTTACGGCCACCAAATGGAACGTGATAGTCCACCCCCGCCGTCGGCAGGTTGACCATCACCATTCCAGCCTGGGAGTGGCGCTTGAAGTGGTTGGCATATTTGAGCGAGGTGGTGGCGATGCCGGCCGACAAGCCGAACTCGGTGTCATTGGCCATGGCCAGCGCCGCCTCGTAGTCCGCCACGCGCACCACGTTGGCCACCGGGCCGAAGATCTCTTCACGGCTGATGCGCATCGCCGCTTCACTGTCGGCAAACAGTGTGGGCGCCAGGTAATAGCCTTCGGTGTCGCAGGTGACCAGGCCGCCACCGCTCACCAGCCGGGCGCCTTCGCTCTGGCCGATGTCGATGTATTTCATGTCCTGATCCAACTGGGCCTGGGACACCACCGGGCCAATGTCGGTACCACTATGCAAAGCGTGGCCGACCTTGATCGACTTCATGCGCTCGGCCATGGCGGCGACAAACTGGTCGTGGATCCCCGCGGTGACAATCAAGCGGCTCGAGGCGGTGCAACGCTGGCCGGTGGAGTAGAACGCACTCTGTACCGACAGCTCGACAGCCTGCTTGAGGTCGGCATCGTCGAGAATGATCTGCGGGTTCTTGCCACCCATTTCCAACTGCACCTTGGCCTGGCGCGATACACAGCTGACGGCGATCTGACGCCCAACACCCACAGACCCGGTGAAACTGATGCCATCGACTTTCGGGCTGTTGACCAGCACGTCGCCGACCACACGGCCACTGCCCATCACCAGGTTGAACACACCGGCAGGGAAGCCGGCGCGGGAGATGATTTCGGCCAAGGCCCAGGCACAGCCCGGCACCAGTTCGGCAGGCTTGATCACCACGCAGTTGCCGTAGGCCAGCGCCGGAGCGATTTTCCACGCGGGGATGGCGATCGGGAAGTTCCACGGGGTGATCAGGCCCACCACACCGAGGGCTTCGCGGGTCACTTCAACGTTGACGCCCGGGCGCACCGAAGGCACGTAATCGCCCGACAGGCGCAGGCACTCACCGGCGAAGAATTTGAAAATATTGCCGGCGCGGGTCACTTCACCAATGGCTTCGGGGAGGGTCTTGCCCTCTTCCCGGGCCAGCAGGGTGCCGAGTTCTTCACGACGGGCGAGAATCTCGCTGCCGACTTTATCCAGCGCATCGTGACGCGCCTGGATACCGGAGGTGGACCACGCCGGGAACGCGGCGCGGGCAGCGTCGATGGCCGCGTTGACTTGGGCCACGTCGGCTTTGGCATATTCGCCAATGGCGTCGGACACATCCGAGGGGTTGATGTTGGTGCAGTAGTCGGCGCCGGTTACCCATTGGCCATTGATGTAGTTCTCAAAACGCTTTGCTTGGGACACGAATCTTCTCCTGACGCAAAAGGCCGCTGATTGCTCAGCGGCCTTGTGGATAATTTATTGCGCGCCTTGCTTGTCGATCAGCGCGGCGAGGGCTTCGTACTCTTCCGGCAGCAGGTCGGTCAGTGGCGTGCGCACGGGGCCTGCGTCATAACCGACGATTTTCGCACCGGCCTTGACGATGCTCACCGCGTAACCGGCCTTGCGATTACGGATATCCAGGTACGGCAGGAAGAAATCGTCGATGATCTTGCCGACGGTGGCGTGATCTTCGCGGGCAATGGCATGGTAGAAATCCATCGCCGTCTTGGGGATGAAGTTGAACACCGCCGAGGAGTACACCGGCACGCCCAGGGCCTTGTAGGCTGCGGCGTAAACCTCTGCAGTCGGCAAACCACCGAGGTAGCTGAAACGGTCGCCCAGGCGACGGCGGATCGACACCATCAACTCGATATCACCCAGGCCATCCTTGTAGCCGATCAGGTTCGGGCAGCGCTCGGCCAGGCGCTCCAACAGCGGTGCGGTCAGGCGGCAGACATTGCGGTTGTACACCACCACGCCGATCTTGACCGACTTGCACACGGCTTCAACGTGGGCGGCAACCCCGTCCTGGCTGGCTTCGGTGAGGTAGTGCGGCAGCAGCAGCAAACCTTTGGCGCCGAGGCGTTCGGCCTCTTGGGCGTACTCGATGGCTTGGCGGGTAGCACCGCCCACACCGGCCAGGATCGGCACGCTGGACGCGCAGGTATCCACGGCGGTTTTCACCACCTGGGAATATTCGCTGGCCGCCAGGGAGAAAAACTCACCTGTGCCACCCGCGGCGAACAAGGCGCTGGCGCCATAAGGGGCCAGCCATTCCAGGCGCTTGATGTAACCCGCCTGGTGGAAATCACCCTGGGCGTTGAAATCGGTCACCGGGAAAGACAGCAGACCGTGGGAGAGGATGGACTTCAGTTCTTGTGGATTCATTATTCGAACACCCTGGGCGAAGACTTTCTAAACGAAAGGTTGTTGTTGGTTTTGATGATGTCGTACGTCATCGTACAACTATAAATAAATTCGTCAACTGCAATTCATCCGGCGTACTCCTGCGAAGGCTTAAGACGCGGCTCTTGACGTAGGAAATTTCTCACCTATGATCCATATAACTGTATATGTATACAGTTATCACGGAAGATTCCTACGACATAGCAAGGAGCTAACATGTCAGGTCTTGAACTCGCAGCACCCGAAAAAAACCCGCCAACCCTGCGCTTCGAAGGCGGTGAACACACCGCCATCGGCGATGACACCCTGCTTCGCTTCAGCAAGGACGCCCCGGCCATCCCTGCGCGCCAAGTCGAACTGCATCTGCCCAACGGGCTCGCGCTGACCTATGGTCAAGTAATCGCCCTGGGCGGCGACTTCTATGGCATCCCCGGCCAACCGATCAGCGATGGCAACTCGCCGTCCGAGCGCGTGCAACGCTTTACCGCGGCCTTCAATTCTCTTGCCGTGTTGCCCGCTTCACGGGAAGAAGCGCAGAAGATCCTGGCGGTGATGCAAAAGGAGATCAACGCCGTCAACCAGGCGATCAAGGACGGCAAACAGCCGCACGAAGCCTACGACGCCCTGGGTGATACGTTGTCCGAGGAGTGGAACCGCATCACCGGCGGCGGCAGCGCTGTTTCGGCCCTCGTGCCACTGGGCCGCTACTTGAAACTGGCAGCCGACAACGCCGACCACTTCGGTGAGTGGGCCTTGTCGGCCTACATGGCCGGCCATACGGCAGCACTGCAACAGGCAGTGGTGGCCCATCAGACCGGCACCGACCAGGCCCTGGAATTGGCTTACGCCATGAACAGCTTTGCCGATCACTTTTTGACCGATCTGTTTTCCGCCGGCCACCTGCGGGTACCGCGCAAACAACTGGCGGCAGTGGTGACGCCAGGAGAACTCGGCTCGCTGATCAGCCGCTTCATGCACGATGAAGACAGTAAATTCGGGCTCAAGGTGCGCAATGCCATGGGCGCTCAGTGGCATGCCTACGGCGACAAGCGCTACTTCGACAGCATTGACGCCGACAATCGCGTGCAGGTCAAACGGGCGGTACAGGCCTCGGCAGATGAAATCTTCGAAACCTTCATCAGCGGCATCGCGCCCTCCCCGGCTGAGTTCAAGGCACCGCTGTATGTGCCCGACCTGAACGCCGCGCAGAACCCGGCGAATAACTTCTCGCCGCTGTTCAAGATAGAGGGGGACAAGGTGCTGCGGCGCAAGGACGTCAACGATTTGAACGACAAGCACTGGACCAATGATTGGTGGGGATGGAGTACGTACTTATTGCTTAAGGACTACAAGCCAAACCAACCCGCCAACTAACGGCTGGCATGATCGTTCCCACGCTCTGCGTGGGAATACAGCCTATGACGCTCCGCGTCACCCTGCGAGGGCTTGAGAAATTCACGCGCATCGGGACGCGGAGCGTCCATAGAGGCGTTACCACGCAGAGCGTGGGAACGATCAGCCCCGCTGCGCCTCTGCCTCTTCATGGGCATGGCGCAGTCGCTCGCGACTGTTGGTCAAATGCAAGCGCATCGCCGCCCGTGCCGCATCCGAATCCTGGCGGGCAATCGCCTCATAGATTTCTTCGTGTTCGCGGCTCAAGCGGCTCATGTAGTGCTGTTGGTCATCATGGGCCAGGCGCGCCGAATTCAGGCGGGTACGCGGAATGATGCTGGTGCCCAGGTGGGTCATGATGTCGGTGAAGTAGCGGTTGCCGGTAGACAGCGCAATTTCCAGGTGGAAGGCAAAGTCCGACGCCACCGCATCGCCGGCGTGGGCCGCACTTTCATTCAAGGCATCGAGGGCCGCACGCATGGCCGCCAGTTGCTCATCGCTGCGACGCAGCGCCGCGAGGCCAGCAGACTCCACTTCCAGGCTGATACGCAACTCCAGAATCGCCAGCACATCACGCAAGGTCACCACGGTGGCCGGGTCTATGCGAAAACCGCTGGGGCTTGGCGTGTCCAGCACGAAGGTGCCGATACCATGGCGAGTCTCGACCTGCCCCGCCGCCTGCAGGCGCGAGATGGCTTCACGCACCACCGTCCGGCTGACGCCATGGGCGTCCATGATCGCCGACTCGGTGGGCAGCTTGTCGCCGCGTTTGAGCTGGCCATCGCGGATCTGCTCGGACAACACCGTGACCAATTCCTGGGCAAGGCTGCGGCGCTTGCGGGGAAGACGTGGGGCGGCGCTGGCGTTTTCCATGATGAACCATCTTTCTCGACGAACTAAAGACCGCATCATAGCCCATGGTGGTTGTACGATCACCGTTCTGGCGCGACTTTCATCCATATCCTTCACGCAAAAAAAATGCCCCGACAGACGTCGGGGCATTTTTCAGATGGGTCTGTAAGCGAAATCCGCCTACTTCACCACTTTCAAGCTTGGCCGACCGCTAGGGCGCGGCGGCTCGGTATCCGGTGGCGGTACATCATCACCGTCTTCGCCTTCGATCGTTTCGTCATCCTCTAAAGGCGACTCCAGATCGAACACCATGCCCTGGCCATTTTCCCGGGCGTAGATCCCGAGGATGGCGCCGATGGGCACGAACAGCGTATGGGGCACACCGCCGAAACGCCCTTCGAAGCTCACCGCTTCGTTGTCCATGTGAAGGTGGCGCACGGCACTGGGCGATACGTTCAGCACAATTTGCCCGTCACTGGCAAAACCCTGGGGTACCTGAACCGCAGGAAATTCGGAATTGACCAGCATGTGCGGGGTGCAATCGTTGTCCACAATCCACTCATAGAGCGCGCGGACCAGGTAAGGTCGACTGGAGTTCATCAACGGCTCCTTAAGCCTTAGCGCATATCGCGCTCGGCACCAGACAGACTTGCCTGGAAAGCCTCACGCGCAAACTGGCGCTCCATGTAATCAAGCAACGGCTTGGCCGGCCGTGGCAGTTCAATGCCCAGAATCGGCAAGCGCCAGAGTATGGGTAATAGGCAGCAATCCACCAAGCTTTGTTCCTCACTGAGGAAAAAAGGTTTATCGGCGAACAACGGCGAAACGCCGGTGAGGCTCTCGCGCAATTCCTTGCGCGCCTGCACACGAGCGGCTTCTTTGGAACGCGAATCCAGGATCACATCCACCAACCCGCACCAGTCACGCTGGATCCGATGGATCAGCAGGCGGCTGTTGGCACGCGCCACCGGGTACACCGGCAGCAAAGGCGGATGAGGGTAACGCTCATCCAAGTATTCCATCACCACGGTCGACTCCCACAACGCCAGGTCACGATCGACCAGGGTGGGCAAGCTGCCGTAAGGGTTCACTTCGATCAGCTTCGGCGGCTGACGGCCCGCCTCCACACTGATGATCTCGGCGCTGACACCCTTCTCTGCGAGCACGATGCGTACTCGGTGGGAATAGTGGTCGGCGGGGTCGGAGTAACAGGCCAACCGGTTGGTCACGCCCATGGCGGTCCTCCTCGCTTGTTGAAATTATCGAAAGCTCAAAAACGAGCGCGCCCAGAAAGCATCCCTGTAACGACCGGTTCAAACCGGCGCTACGTGTTCAGAGATGCCGCTGGGCGCGCAAGATTAACAGCAATTGCTTACGGTTGGATCAATGCACATCCTTCCAGTATTCACGCTTGAGCAAATAAGCGAATACGAAGAAGAAAGCCAGGTACAGCAAGACGTAGGTACCGATGCGCTGATGCTGCAGTTTGACCGGGTTGGCCGAGTAGGCCAGGAAGGTCACCAGGTTCTTGACCTTCTCGTCGAACTGCTCTTCGTTCAGCGTACCGGTCTTGGGCACGATGGTCAGTTGATCGCACGCTTCATGGGTCAGCGGCGTGCCGGTCAACGGATCATATTGCTTCTTGCCGTCTTCAACGACCTGAACCTGCTTGCATCCTACCACTTGGCGCCCCTGCAGGCCGACCAGAACGTTCGGCATGCCGACGTTCGGGAAGACTTTGTTGTTCACGCCATAGGGGCGTGCAGGGTCTTCGTAGAAGGACTTGAGGTAACCGTAGAGCCAGTCGGTACCGCGTACACGGGCCACCAGGGTAAGGTCGGGCGGTGCGGCGCCGAACCAGGTCTTGGCGTCGGCCGGTTGCATGCCGATGTTCATGTGGTCGCCGATCTTGGCACCCGTGAACACCGCGTGGCTGAGCATCACTTCATGGGGAATGCCCAGGTCATCGGCAACGCGCTCGTACCGTTGGAACTTGGCGCTGTGGCACCCCATGCAGTAGTTGGTGAATGTACGCAGCCCATCCTGCATGGCGGCTTTGTCAGACACATCGATATCGACTTTTTCCAGCTGCGCACCATGTTCGGCAGCGAAGGACAGTAGCGGCAGTGCCGCAAGCACGAATGCAACGAGTAATTTTTTCATCAGCCAGTCACCCTTTCCGGAACCGGTTTGGTCTTCTCGAGCCGGGTATAGAACGGCATCAGAATAAAGTAGGCGAAGTACAGGAAGGTGCAGACCTGCGACAGCAACGTCCGCTCAGGGGTGGGCGCCAATACACCCAACACACCCAGGATCACGAACGAAATGCAGAACACCCACAGCCAGATCTTGCTCAGCCAGCCTTTGTAGCGCATTGACTTGACCGGGCTACGGTCGAGCCACGGCAGCACGAACAGCACCGCGATGGCCGCGCCCATGGCGATCACGCCCATGAGTTTGTCGGGGATCGCGCGCAAGATCGCGTAGAACGGCGTGAAGTACCAGACCGGGGCAATGTGCTCAGGTGTCTTGAAGGCGTTGGCCTGTTCGAAGTTAGGCTTCTCCAGGAAATAACCGCCCATCTCCGGGAAAAAGAACACGATCGAGCAGAACACAAACAGGAACACGACCACGCCGACAATGTCTTTCACGGTGTAGTACGGGTGGAACGGAATGCCATCCAGCGGGATGCCGTTCTCGTCCTTGTGCTTCTTGATGTCCACGCCATCCGGGTTGTTGGAACCCACTTCGTGCAGCGCCAGGATATGCAAGACCACCAGGCCCAGGATCACGATCGGCAAGGCCACCACGTGCAAGGCGAAGAAGCGGTTCAAGGTGATGCCGGAGATCAGGTAGTCACCACGAATCCACTGGGTCAGGTCGTTGCCGATCACCGGGATTGCGCCGAACAGCGAGATGATCACCTGGGCGCCCCAGTACGACATCTGGCCCCAAGGTAGCAGGTAGCCCATAAAGGCTTCGGCCATCAGTGCCAGATAGATCAACATGCCGAAGACCCACACCAGCTCACGGGGCTTCTGGTACGAGCCGTAGAGCAGGCCGCGGAACATGTGCAGGTAGACGACGATAAAGAACGCCGACGCACCGGTGGAGTGCAACAGGCGCAGGATCGAGCCGTACTCGACATCACGCATGATGTATTCGACAGAGGCAAACGCCTCTTCCGCCGACGGCGTGTAGCTCATCGTCAACCACACGCCAGTGACGATCTGGTTGACCAGCACCAACAGCGCCAGGGAGCCGAAGAAGTAGAAGAAGTTGAAGTTTTTCGGCGCGTAATATTTGCTGAGATGGTCTTCCCACATTTTAGTGGCGGGGAAGCGCGCATCCACCCAATCCATGAACTTGCTCATCACGCGTTCTCCTTGTCGAGGCCAATGACAATGATGTCGTCAGATTCGTAATTGTGAGGAGGAACCGGCAGGTTCAGGGGCGCAGGCTGGGATTTGTAGACGCGGCCGGCGAGGTCATAGTGGGAACCGTGGCACGGGCAGAAATAACCGCCGACCCAGTCTTTGCCCAAGTCGACAGGCGCCACTTCCGGGCGGAAGGTAGGTGAACAACCCAAGTGGGTACACAGACCAACCAGCAGCAGAATTTCTGGCTTGATCGAACGCGCTTCGTTCTTGGCGTAGGCGGGCTGGTCGGACTTTTCGGACGTCGGGTCAGACAGCTGGCCTTCGATCTTCTTCAGATTCCCCAGGATTTCCTCGGTACGACGAACAATGAAAACCGGCTGGCCGCGCCACTCAGCAATCATCTGCTGGCCTGGCTCGATCTTGCTGACATTCACCTTCACCGGTGCACCTGCGGCTTTCGCCTTGGCACTGGGAAACCATGACCCCACGAACGGGACCGCAGCCCCCACCGCTCCTGCAGCACCCACCACGGATGTGGCTGCTACCAAGAAGCGACGCCGGCCTGCATTCACGCCGTCATTGCTCATTCAGTCCTCTCCCATCAGCTTTTTGGCCTGTTAAATCAGGCGTCTACTAAGTGTTGAATCTTTACTTATAAAAATTTTGACGGATGGTAATGAAAAGCCCCACGTATGACAAGGGAATTGCCCGGGGCTCCGCCTCCAGGCCTTGTAGTATAGGGGGTCTACGGATGTGGCAAGTTGTCACGGCGAAAAATGTGCATAAATCGCAGGCAATAAAAAACGCCCAGCTCCGTGAGGAGGCTGGGCGTTTTTGTGGAACGTAAAGCGAATTAACGCTTCGAGTACTGCGGACGCTTACGCGCTTTACGCAGACCGACTTTCTTACGTTCAACTTCACGAGCATCGCGAGTCACGAAGCCAGCTTTGCGCAGAGCGCCACGCAGGGTTTCGTCGTACTGCATCAGAGCGCGAGTGATACCGTGGCGGATTGCGCCAGCTTGACCACTTACACCGCCACCGATAACGGTGACGTAGATGTCGAACTTTTCAACGGTCTCGGTCAATTCCAGCGGCTGACGAACTACCATGCGGGCAGTTTCGCGACCGAAGAAGTTGTCCAGGGAGCGGTTGTTGATCGAGATGTTACCAGTGCCCGGACGCAGGAAAACGCGTGCGGTTGCGGTTTTGCGACGGCCAGTGCCGTAATTTTGAGTCGCCGACATAATGAACTATTCCGTTAAAACTTCAGTTCTTGGGGCTGCTGAGCAGCATGAGGGTGTACAGCGCCCGCATAGACTTTCAGCTTGCGAAACATATCGCGACCCAGTGGGCCCTTAGGCAGCATGCCTTTGACCGCGATTTCGATCGGGGCTTCAGGCTTCTTGGCAATCAGGCCTTCGAAGTTGGAAGACTTGATACCGCCTGGGAAACCGGAGTGACGGTAGTACATTTTGTCGCTTGCTTTGTTGCCGGTTACACGAACCTGCTCAGCGTTGATGATGACGATGTAGTCGCCGGTATCAACGTGCGGGGTGTATTCAGGCTTGTGCTTGCCACGCAGACGGCTGGCGACTTCAGTGGCCAGACGACCCAGGGTCTGACCAGCGGCGTCGACGACAAACCAGTCGCGCTGAACTGTTTCCGGTTTTGCAGTAAAAGTTGTCATTCTTTAATAGCCTCAGGGGCCGCCTGTAAATTTAGACGGCGGATCTTACTGAATAGTGCGTACTTTGACAAGGTCAAAGGCAGCCGGATACAGACGCTATCGGGGGCTCGGGTCGGCGCGTCCGTTCAACGGCAAGATTCTTCGGCAGGCGGCGCATCACTTCCACTGCAGAAAGAGGTGGGCAATTATGCAGATTGCGAAAAAAAATTCAACCTGCTTTTATGATTGTTTTACCCCGAAGGAGTACCCGATGGATTACCGACAGCTGGGCCGCACCGATCTGAATGTCAGCGCGATCGCGTTGGGCACCATGACCTGGGGCGAGCAGAACAGCGAGGCAGAGGCCTTCGCGCAGATCGAAAGGGCCAAGGCCGCGGGGATCAACTTCCTCGACACCGCAGAAATGTACCCGGTGCCGCCCAAGGCCGACACCTACGCCACCACCGAGCGCTACATCGGCAACTACTTCAAAAGCCGTGGCGACCGCGCCGACTGGATTCTCGCCAGCAAGATCGCCGGCCCCGGCAACACCATCGACTATATCCGCGATGGCCACCTGCGCCACAACCGCAAGCACATCGCCGCAGCCCTGGACGCCAGCCTCAAGCGCCTGCAGACCGAGTGGATCGACCTCTACCAACTGCATTGGCCGGAGCGCAGCACCAACTTCTTCGGCCAGTTGAGCTACAAGCACAAGGACGAAGACGACCTCACGCCACTGGAGGAAACGCTCGAAGCCCTGGATGAACAGGTAAAGGCCGGCAAGATCCGCCACATTGGCCTGTCCAACGAAACGCCGTGGGGCGCCATGAAGTTCCTCGCCCTGGCCGAAGCCCGCGGTTGGCCGCGCGCCGTGTCGATCCAGAACCCCTACAACCTGCTCAACCGCAGTTTTGAAGTGGGCCTGGCGGAGGTTGCCATTCGTGAACAGTGCGGCTTGTTGGCCTATTCGCCTTTGGCGTTCGGCATGCTCAGTGGCAAGTACGAAAATGGCGCTCGCCCGGCCAAGGCGCGCCTGACCGAGTACAGCCGCTTCAGCCGCTACTTCAACCCGCAATCGGAAGCGGCGTGCAGCCGGTATGTGGCTCTTGCGCGGGAACATGGCCTGGACCCGGCGCAGATGGCGCTGGCGTTTGTGACGCAGCAACCGTTTGTGACCAGCAATATTATTGGGGCCACATCGCTGGAACAACTGGACAGCAACATCGCCAGTGCCGACATGAAATTATCGAAAGAAGTGTTGGAAGGGATTGAGGCGATTCAGAAGGATCATCCAAACCCAGCACCTTGATTGATCCGCACTGATCATTCCCACGCTCTGCGTGGGAATGCCGCCTTGGACGCTCTGCGTCCGCTTTCAGAGTCGTGACGCGGAGCGTCACATGAGGCGTTCCCACGCGGAGCGTGGGAACGATCAATCAAGAGCACCTAACAATCAAAGCGCCCGCGCAATGATCTCTTTCATGATCTCATTGGTCCCCGCATAAATGCGCTGCACCCGCGCATCCGCCCAGGCCCGGGCAATCGGGTATTCCCACATGAAGCCGTAGCCGCCATGCAACTGCACGCACTCATCGAGCACCTTGCATTGCAGGTCCGTGGCCCAGTACTTGGCCATCGCCGCTGTGGGCACGTCCAGCTTGCCTTCCAGATGCAAGGCCATGCACTGATCGACAAACACGCGGCCAATCTGAATCTCGGTGGCCATCTCCGCCAGCTTGAACCGGGTGTTCTGGAAATCGGCAATCGCCTTGCCGAACGCCTTGCGCTCTCGCGTGTACTCGAGGGTCCATTGCAACGCCGCTTCGGCTGAAGACAGCGCGCCAATCGCCACGGTCAGGCGTTCTTGTGGCAGTTCCTGCATCAGGTAGGCAAAGCCCATGCCCGCCTGGCCCAGCAGATTTTCCTTGGGCACGCGCACATCCTGGAAGAACAGCTCCGAGGTGTCCTGGGCCTTCATGCCAACTTTCTCCAGGCGCTTACCTTTGTCGAAGCCCGGCGTGTCGGCTTCCACCAGGAACAGACTGGTACCCTTGGCGCCAGCCTTGGGGTCGGTCTTGGCGACGACAATCACCAGATCGGCCAGGTAACCGTTGGTGATAAAGGTCTTGGAACCGTTGATCACATACTCGTCACCGTCCAGCACTGCGCTGGTCTTGACCCCTTGCAGGTCGGAACCGGCGCCCGGCTCGGTCATGGCAATGGCTGTGACCCTCTCTCCGGAGATCAACTGGGGCAGGTACTTGTGCTTCAGCGCTTCACTGCCGTAATGCAGGATGTAGGGCGCGACGATATCCGAATGCAGGGAAAAACCGATGCCGGTCAAACCCAGGCGGCTGACTTCTTCGATCACCACCGCGCTATAGAGAAAGTCCGCGCCCAGCCCGCCATACTCCTCTGGCAGGTGGGAACACAACATGCCCGCCTCCCCCGCCTGGTTCCACAAGTTACGGTCGATATAGCCCTGCTTTTCCCATTGCCCATGGAAGGGCACGGCATGCTTTTCGAGGAAAGTGCGTACGCTCTCACGGAAGAGTTCGTGCTCCGAGCTGAACAAGGTTCTGGGGATCATGGGTCACCTGCGTGGATTGTCGGACAAGGACGAGCCCACAGAGCCTATGCCCCGAAGGCGTCACGGGACACTGGACACATGCGACAAAAAATAAGACGATCCAGCCGTCTGGTGACCACTTTCCCCTATAAGAATAAATGAAATTATGTCTAACCAAATCTCCACGCCGTTGCGGCGCGTCAGCATTTTGGCCATTGATCGGGTATTCGCTTCAACCCTCATGCAAGCCAAGGATTTCTTCCATCTCGCCAGCCTGCGCCATGGCAAACAGCAAGGGCTGGGCCTGACCCCAGGGTTCGAAACGCGCCTGGTCAGCCCCGACGGCCAGTCCGTGCGCAGCTTCAGCGATGTGATCATGCCAGTGGACGGCGGCCTCGAAGACGCCGACATCATTGTGCTGCCGGCCTTCTGGGACGACTTCGATGCCCTGTGCTCCCGCTACCCGCAGGTGCTGCCGTGGCTGCGCGACCAGCACGCCCGCGGCGCCGTTCTCTGCGGCGAGGCCACCGGGGTGTTCTGGCTGGCCGAAGCCGGGCTGCTCGATGGCAAGGAGGCGACCACCTACTGGCGCTTCTTCAATGCCTTCAGCGAGCGCTTCCCCAAGGTGCAACTCAACCAGGACAAGCACCTCACGGATGCCGATAACCTGTACTGCGCCGGCGGCACCACGTCGGCCTGCGACCTTTATATCTACCTGATCGAACGCTTCTGCGGCGCCAACATCGCCCAGGCGGTGGCCCGCGACATTCTCTATGAAGTGCAGCGCAACTATTCACCGGGGCGGATCGGGTTTGGCGGGCAGAAGCTGCATCAGGACGTGATCATCCTGCAGATCCAGCACTGGCTTGAAGAGCACTTTGCCGACAAATTCCGCTTTGAAGACGTCGCCCGGGAACACGGCATGAGCATCCGCAACTTCATGCGCCGATTCCAGACCGCCACCGGTGACAAGCCGCTGCATTACCTGCAACGCCTGCGCATCGAGACCGCCAAGGGCCTGCTCTCGGGCAGCCGCAAGAGCATCAAGACCATCAGCTACGAGGTGGGTTACGACGATGCGAGTTTCTTTGCGCGGTTGTTCAGGCAACACACGGAGTTGTCGCCCAACCAGTATCGCCAGCAATTTCAGCAGGCCGCCTGACTCCAGGCCAACACAAACCATTGTGGGAGCTGGCTTGCCTGCGATGACGGTGTATCAGCCAGCCTATAGTTGACTGATACACCCCCATCGCGGGCAAGCCCGGCTCCCACATTAGCTCTCCATTGAGCCGGAGATTGATTAAGGCTTGTGGCCGCGCGACAGGAACTCGTGGGACTGCATTTCCAGCAGGCGACTCAAGGTGCGCTGGAATTCGAAGTTCAAGCGGCCGCCGGTATAGAGGTCCTTGAGTTCGACTTCCGCCGAGATGATCAGCTTGACGTTACGGTCGTAGAACTCATCGACCATGTTGATGAACCGTCGGGCGATATCGTCGGTAGTCACGCCCATCTGTTCCACACCACTCAAGATCACGGCGTGAAAGATCTTGCCCAGCTCGATGTAATCGTTCTGGCTGCGTGGCCCATCGCACAGTTGGCGGAACTCGAACCAGGCCACGTCATCGCAGGTGCGCAGCGCGATGATTTCGCGGTTCTCGATCATCAGCTTGTCGTTTTCCACCGCCTGGGTGCACTCCGGCGTCAGCGCACGGAAGCTTTTCTTCAGGCTTTCGTGTGCTGCTTCGTTGAGCGGGAAGTGGAACAGCTCGGCTTGCTCCAGATGACGCAAGCGGTAGTCGACGCCGCTGTCGACGTTGACGATATCGGTGTTCTGCTTGATCAGCGCAATGGCCGGCAGGAAGCGTGCACGTTGCAGGCCGTCCTTGTACAGGCCATCGGGCACGATGTTCGACGTGGCCACCAGGGTCACACCGTTCTTGAACAGTTCTTCCATCAGGGTGCCAAGGATCATGGCGTCGGTGATGTCGGAGACGAAGAATTCATCGAAGCAGATCACCCGGGCCTCTTGGGCGAAACGCTTGGCGATGATGGTCAGCGGGTTTTTCTCGCCCGGCAGGGTCTTCATCTCTTCGTGCACGCGCTTCATGAAGCGGTGGAAGTGCGTACGCACTTTTTCCTTGAACGGCAGCGCTTCAAAGAAGGTGTCTACCAGGTAAGTCTTGCCCCGACCCACGCCGCCCCAGAAATACAGGCCCTTGACCGGCGTGTGGTCTTTCTTGCCAAACAGCTTGCTGAACATCCCTGGCTTGCTTTGCGACGCGGCCACGAGGTCCTCGTACAGGCGCTGCAAATGACGCACGGCATTTTCCTGGGCCGCGTCGTGGAAGAACTCGGGGCGTTTCAGATCAGCTTGATATCGTTCTAGGGGCGTCATAATTTCGTTAGCAAGGCAACAAAAACGGGCCGACACTGTAACGACGGCCCTGGATAATGGCAATCAACCCTTGGTCGGGTTAATCCTCGATTGGGGTCAACGCAGCGCGCAAGGCTTCGATGGCCGCGTCACGCGATGCTTGATCGGCGTACTCGGCGCTGTCAGCGACTGCGGCGCCGTCCAGCCATACGCTGAAGCCCAGGGCCTCGGCGCGCACGTCCAGCGCATCACCACTTTGCAGTTGCTTGGTCACCGCGCCGGCTGCTTTGCCATCGGCAAAGTTGCGCGACAGCAGCAGTTGCTCGCCATCAGCGGCCAGCAGGCGGAAGCGGAAGCTGCCGTCAGTTTCACGGAAGCTCACAAACCGCGCAGCCTTCGCTGCTTTTTTCTTGGTGGCGACCGGCGCCGCCGCCTGGTTGACGAACGAACGCAGGCCCACCGCTTCACGCAGCTCGGCCAGGAACGGTGCCGCCACGGCACGGGCTTTTTTCGCGCCGACCTGCAGCAGGTCTTCCATGTCCGATGGGCGCGACATCAGTTGGTGGTAACGCTCGCGCGCTTCGCCGAGCTGGCCGTCGAGCAGTTGGAACAGACGGTTCTTTGCCTCGCCCCAGCCCAGGCCTTCTAGCAACTGACCACGGAATTCGGCTTCCTGGGCCTTGGTCGCGAACGCCTGGTAAAGGGTGAACAGGTGCGAATTGTCCGGATCCTTGGGTTCGCCTGGCGCGCGGGAGTCGGTGACGATCCGCGAGATCGCGTCCTTCATGTCCTTGGCGCTGGTGAACAACGGGATGGTGTTGTCGTAGCTCTTGGACATCTTGCGGCCATCCAGGCCCGGCAAGGTGGCTACGCTTTCTTCGATCAGCGCCTCGGGCATGGTGAAGAATTCTTTACCGTTGCCGAACAGGTGGTTGAAGCGCTGGCCGATGTCGCGGGCCATTTCCACGTGCTGGATCTGGTCGCGGCCCACCGGCACCTTGTGCGCGTTGAACATCAGGATGTCCGCTGCCATCAGCACCGGGTAGCTGTACAGGCCCATGCTGATGCCCGCATCCGGGTCTTCACCGTTTTCCACGTTCTTGTCCACCGAGGCCTTGTAGGCATGGGCGCGGTTGAGCAGGCCCTTGGCGGCAACGCAGGTCAGCAGCCAGGTCAGCTCGGGGATTTCCGGGATGTCCGACTGGCGGTAGAAAGTCACCCGGTTCACATCCAGGCCACCGGCCAGCCAGGTCGCGGCGATTTCCATACGCGAGCGCTGGATGCGCTGCGGGTCATCGCATTTGATCAGGGCGTGGTAGTCGGCCAGGAAGTAGAAGGAATCGGCATTCGCGTCTTCGCTGGCGAGGATCGCCGGGCGAATCGCACCGGCGTAGTTGCCCAGGTGCGGCGTGCCGGTGGTGGTGATGCCGGTGAGGATACGGGTACGGGTCGTCATGGGTGATCGCTTGTCATCAATTCGAAAGGCGTGGCAGCACCAGATCCTTGAGATCGGTCAGCTTGCCATGAAAAAAGTGTCCGCATTCTGCCACTTTCAGCAGCTCATGGGGGCGTTTCAGGGCGGCGGACCAGGCATAGACCACTTGCGGGTCGACCACTTCGTCGCTTTCCGGCTGGATCAGGGTCAATGGGCAGCCTTGGGGCAGCACGTCCGACTCGCCCAGGCGCATCACCGCCGCAGCCACCATGAACAGGTGCGCGAGCTTTTCGCCCTTGGCCTCCAAACGCCCGCCGAGACTGGCAGCCACGTAACCGCCGAAGGAAAAACCGAGCAAGGTGATTGGCAGGTCCGGGTGCTTTTCCCGCAGCCAGGTGGCGGCCGCTTCAGCGTCGTCGACCTCACCGGTGGCCATATCGTGAGTACCGGCACTGGCACCCACGCCCCGGTAATTGAAACGCAAAGTAATCAAACCCGCATCGCGGGCAGTGCGTTGCAGGGTCGAGACGACTTTATTGAGCATGGTGCCACCCTGCACCGGGTTAGGGTGGCAAACCAGCGCCAGGCCACGTGGTTCGGGGTGATCCAGGTACAGGGCTTCCAATTGGCCCGCCGGGCCATCGATCAAAACGGGGGTTTCACGCATGAGCAAGGATGAACTCCGTGACCTCTCAAGGGGTCGACTCGTCTAGCTAAAAGTCTGTGCATGGCATCATTGCGAGCTTAATCGCGGTATACAGCGCAGGTTTGAGCCGTTAACGTAAAGCAAAGCCGTTTATAGAGGAAGGACTCGTGGAACACTCGCTCTTAGTTTGGTTGTTGCCGACTCTTGCCCTGGTTGCCGGTGTCGCCATTGGTTTCCTGGTTGCCCGCCTGCTGCCCAATGCCGCGCCTAACCGCACGCAGCGTCAGCTGGATGACATTCAGGAACGTTTTGACAGTTATCAGAACGAGGTTGTTACCCACTTCAACAGCACCGCGACCCTGGTCAAGAAGCTCACCCAGAGCTACCAGGAAGTACAGGATCACCTCGCCGATGGCGCTAACCGCCTGGCCCTCGACGACATCACCCGCCAGCGCCTGCTGGCCGCGCTGCATTCCGATGCACCGCAAACCCCACGGGAACGCCTGACCCCGCCTCGGGAAAACCAGGAGCCACCACGGGACTACGCGCCAAAGACGCCGAACGCTCCAGGCATGTTGGATGAGCATTACGGCTTGAAGAAGTAAGTCATCTTCGGGCAATAAAAAAGCCCGGCTGATCGATGATCAGCCGGGCTTTTTATTAGGTGCCTGAATCATCAGACAACACCGCCTCCTGTGGGAGCTGGATTGCCTGCGATAGCGGCGTGCCCGTTGACACACCTGCCTCAGACACTCCGCCATCGCGGGCAAGCCCGGCTCCCACATCGAGCGCGCACGCGTTCAGGTCGGTTGTTGTTCCTGCAACCGCCCACCGTCGATGCGCACATGCCGCCCATGGAAACGCTTGAGGCTGCTGCGGTGGCCGACGCTGACGATGCTCAACCCCGGCAACTCATCGATCAACGCCTGGTACAAGGTTGCTTCGTCTTCTTCATCCATGGCCGAGGTTGCCTCATCCATGTACAGCCATCGCGGTGCAAACAACAGCGCACGGGCAAAGGCCAGGCGCTGTTGCTCACCCGGCGAGAGCATGCGTTGCCAGTGGTTGGCTTCATCCAGGCGATTGACCAGGTGCGGCAGGCGGCAAGTCTCCAGGACCTGTGCATAACGTTCTGCCGGATAGACGCTGTCGTCCTGTGGATAACTCAACACGGCCTTGAGCGTACCAATCGGCAAGTAAGGCTTCTGTGGCAGGAACAGATAGCTCGTCGCCGGTAAGCGAATGCTGCCATGACCGGCGGGCCACAGATGCCCCATCGCCCGCAGCAAAGTGCTCTTGCCGCTGCCGGAACGCCCGCTGAGCATGACGCGCTCGCCAGGCTCCACGGTCATGTCGGCATCAGTGAGCAGGTGACGGCCGTCGGCCAGGTCCATGCCCAGGTCCTTGATCACCAGGCGCTCGCCTTCAGGGCGCACGTCGATCGCCGGCGTGCGTTGCTCGTTGTCGCTCATGGCCTGCTGGAAACTCAGCAGACGGTCGCTGGTGGCGCGCCAGGTTGCCAGCTCCGAATAGGCGTTGATAAACCAGCTGAAGTTCTCTTGCACGTTGCCGAACGCCGAGTTGATTTGCATCAGCTCGCCCAGCTCGATCTTGCCGGTGAAATAGCGCGGCGCGGCGACGATAAAGGGGAAGATGATTGCGATCTGGCTGTAGCCGGCGGTGAAAAAGGTCAGGCGCTTGGACACTTTCATGATGTCCCAGAAGTTCTGCCAGACTTTGCCGAAGCGGGTGCTCAGGCGCTGCCTTTCATTCGGCTCGCCGTTGTACAGGGCGATACTTTCGGCATTCTCACGCACCCGCACCATGGAAAAACGCAGGTCCGCTTCAAAGCGTTGTTGCTGGTTGCTCAGGCCAATCAAGCGCCGGCCGATCAGGTGCGTCAGCCAACTGCCCACGGCGGCGTACAGCAACGCACACCAGAACATGTAACCGGGGATGGTGACGCCGAACACTTCGATGCTGCCCGAGACACCCCACAGGATGATCGAGAATGACACCAGGCTGACCACGTTACGCAGCAACCCAAGGCCCAGGCTCAAGGTGCCGGACGTAAAGTTGTTGAGGTCTTCGGAAATCCGCTGGTCCGGGTTATCGGTGTAGCCGCCCTGCTCCAGCTGGTAGTAATTCTTGTGGGCCAGCCAACGGCTGAAGTGTTTTTCGGTGAGCCAGGCGCGCCAGCGGATAGTCAGCATCTGGGTCAGGTAAAGGCGGTACACCGCGCCGAGTATCGCCACCGCCGCGATCCCGCCGAAATAGCCGATCAACTGCCAGAAGGCCGCGGTGTCCTTCTTCTCCAGGGCGTTGTAGAAGTCTTTGTACCAGTGGTTGATCCACACGGAGATCGCCACGCTGAACAGCGACAGGCCAATCACTGCGGCCAGCAGCAGCCAGGCCCTGCCCTTCTCTTCACTGCGCCAATAGGGTGTGATCATCGCCCAGGTTCGGCGGAAGAATTGCCCACGCACCGCGTCGTTGACCGCGCGATATTCAGCATTCTGATTCATCGTTCAGGCTCGGTAGGAAAAAGTCACAGGCGTTTGAACCGATCATAGGGGATCGGTTCGTGCGTCCGTGCAGCCTGAAGCGAGTTGTTCAGTCGCCGTTCAGCGTCGTACCGGGCGCTTCTGCAACTTGCGCTGCAAGGTACGCCGATGCATGCCCAAAGCGCGGGCGGTGGCGGAGATATTGCCTTCGTGCTCGGTCAGCACGCGCTGGATATGTTCCCACTGCAGGCGGTCCACCGACATCGGGTTTTCCGGCACCAGGGTGTCGAGGTCGGCATGCTCGGACAGCAAGGCGGCCAGCACGTCGTCGGCATCCGCGGGTTTGCACAGGTAGTTGCAAGCGCCGCGCTTGATCGCCTCGACGGCGGTGGCAATGCTGGAGTAACCGGTGAGGATCACCACGCGCATTTCCGGGTCGAGTTCCAGCAGCTTGGGCAGCAGTACCAGGCCCGAGTCGCCGTCCATTTTCAGGTCGAGGGCGGCGTAGTCCGGCAGGTCGGCCTGGGCGATGGTCAGGCCCTCTTCGGCAGAGCCTGCAGTGCTGACGCGAAAACCGCGCCGGCTCATGGCGCGCGCCATCACGCGGGTAAAGGTCGCGTCGTCATCTACCAGCAACAGGTGCGGCAGTTCTTCGCCTTCGACTTGGATCTCGTCACTCATCGATATCTCCTCGTGCGACACGGGGCAGGCGCAGCTCGGTGAGCGTGCCACCTTCCTCATGACTATAGAGCTTCACTGAGCCGCCCGCGCGGGTCACGCTGGCCTTGCTCAAAAACAGGCCCAGGCCGAAGCCTTTGCCCTTGGTGGTAAAGAAGGGTTTACCGATCTGCTCGGCAATGGCCAACGGCACGCCCGCGCCGTGGTCACGAATGCTGATGGTGACGTTTTCCGCGTCCCAGTCCAACTGCACGCCGAGGCCTTCAGGGCAAGCGTCGGCTGCATTGTTCAGCAAGTTGAGCAGCGCCTGGGTCAGGTCCGGCGGTGGCGCCATGCGCGGCACGCTGCCTTGGCCCAGCAGGTTGAAACGGTAACTGGCTTCGGGACGCATCAGGTGCCAGCGGTTGAGCGCCTCATCGAGCCACTGGGTGACGTCCTGCATTTCGACCGCCAGACGGCGATTGGCTTCGGCGGCGCGCACCAGTTGCTGCAACGTCAGCTTGCACTGCTTGACCTGTTCCTGCAGCACGCTCAAATCGTCCTGCAGGGCCGGGTCGTGATGGTCCTGGGTCATTTCCTTGAGCAGCACGCTCATGGTCGCCAGCGGCGTGCCCAACTCATGGGCAGCGCCTGCGGCCTGGGTGGCGACAGCCAGCAACTGCTGGTCACGCAGGCCTTCTTCACGGCGAATGGCGCGCAGTTCTTCCTGGCGGCGCAGTTCTTCGGCCATGCGCGCGGCAAAGAAGGTGATGACTGCCGCAGACAGGGCGAAGCTCAACCACATTCCGTAGATCTGCAGGTTTTCCCGGGCGATGGGGAACGTCTGCAAGGGGTAGAACTGCGCCAACAGCAGGGTGTACAGCGTCAGCGCAATCCCCGACAGCACCACCGAATAGCGCCACGGCAGGGTGACGGCAGCGATGGTCAAAGGCACCAGGTAGTAGGAGACGAAGGGGTTGGTGGACCCACCGGAGAAGTACAGCAACACGCTGTGGATAAACAGGTCACAGGCCAGTTGCAGAGCATATTCCAACTCGGTCACCGGCCAAGTGGTACGCAATCGAATGGCGGTGAACACACACAATACGGTGGAAAAACCCAGGGTCACGGCCAGTTGCAGCCAGGGCAGCGGCAGCAGGTCGAACCAATAGGCAAGCCCGACGGAACCAGCCTGTGCGGCCAATACCAGGGTGCGAATGAACGTCAGGCGCCAAAGGTTCTGGCGAGTGGCGGAAGTCAGTTTTACGGCGGCGAGCATGAGCTCTCCCGTTGAGCGCTGCAGGCGGATCGGCACGAGTATAAACGAAGCAGACCTGCTGGCACGGCGTGTGTGGCTCTTTGACGCAGGCCGGGTAAATGACCGTTCGTCGGCGCCGGCATAACTTGTAGGTAATGTGTAAACCCGAAGAACCCAGTGCCAACGTCTACAGTCATACCGAGCACGACTATCTCAAGGAGCTTCCATGTCTCGTTTCATTCGCAGTGCAGCCATCATTACCCTCAGCGCCAGCGCCCTGGCCAGCCTGCCGGCCATGGCCGCCGATGCATTGCATTACAACCAGATCTCCCTGCGCGCCGAAGCCAGCCAGGAAGTGGCCCGCGACAAGATGATCGTCACCCTTTACACCGAATCGCAAAACGCCGACCCGGCCAAGCTCGCGGCCGAAATCACCACCACCCTGAACCAGGCCCTGGGCCAGGCGCGCGAAGTCAAAGGCGTGACCTTGCGCCAGGGCAGCCGCAACAGCTACCCGATCTACGACAGCAAGAACCAGAAGATCACCGGCTGGCGTGAACGCGCCGAGCTGCGCCTGGAAAGCGCGGACTTCCCGGCGCTGTCCAAGCTCACCGGCGAGCTGTTGAACACGTTGAAAATGGACAGCATGGACTTCGCCATCGCCGATGCCACGCGCAAGGCCAGCGAAGATGCGCTGCTCAAAGACGCCGTGGCTGCATTCAAGGCGCGCGCACAATTGGCGACCGATGCACTCGGTGGCAAGGGCTACAAGATCGTCAACCTGAACTTCAACACCAATGGCTACCCGATGCCCTACGCCCGCAATGGCGGCATGATGATGAAAGCCGCGATGGCCGATTCAGCACCGACGCCGGAAGTGGAAGCAGGTACCAGCCAGGTCAGCATGAGTGCCGATGGTGTGATCGAAGTTTTACAGTAACTTTTTAGACAGAACAAAGGCGCAGCCCCACGGGATTGCGCTTTTTTTGCGCGCACGCGCGCCGTCATATACGGCAGCACATCTCGTAGGAATCAAGTGTCCGGTTTTCACGACTCATTACTGCCATAGCTACCAGGGAGGGCTGTGCTGGCATTTATTCATACAATGAGAGCCGAATTCATGTCCCTATCACTCGATCCAACACCCTCGTTATCGCTGCCCCTCGCCGTCGCTACTGCGACATCCAACACTCAAGCTCAGGCGACGCCGGCATCGTCACCGCCCACGCCAAAGGCTGTCCAACCCGATGAAACAGCACTGCTCAAGGCCTACCTCGAGGCCGTACAACGCAAGGTGTTGCACGGCAATGCCGGGCTGATAACCGTGCCGCCCCAAAGCACTCTGGGCCAATGGCTCGGGCTGTATCGCATGCATGTGGAAAACGCCGTGGTACAGGGCTGGCTGCGCGAACAACACTTCGCCCCGGACACCTTGCTTTCAATCAACCCGTCTACAGGTACCTTGTCCGCCGAGATCGAGGGCAAAACGAAAACCTTCCATCTCTCGGATACATCAGGCTGGGGACAAATTTCAGGCCCCTTGCTGGAGACCGCAAAAGTTATCGCCCCTGGCAATAACGGTGATTTGCGTGTGAGGCTGGGTAAGGACTCCATACAGGTCAGTGCAAAAGTGGTGGCCAACTTTGAAGGCGTGTCCCTTCCCCAAACGCTGTCCCAGGCTCGAACACAAATAAGGTATCTGGAACATAAAGACAGCTTCGACCCTATCCCCGCCAATGACCGCCTGCGCCCTGCCAGCAGCCGCTCTTCACAAGCGCTGCAAGTGCAAAAACACAATGCCGCCAATTACTACAGCACCGCACCACAGGCGTTGGCTTACAAGCGTTTGGCGGTTGACGTCGCCAACAACCTGCCCAATACGCGGGCAGAGGCCAAAAAGTGGGCGGATGACCTGCTGCTCAAACTCACGGGCAAACCTATCGACTCCGACACCGTGTACCTGAACCGTTTCAAAGGTGGCGAAAGTGCAGACACGGCGACCGGCTGGGAACACACATTCCAAGAGCCCTGGTCTTCGCTGCGCCTGCCCGACGCCCTGCTGAAAAACTTCTCCGAGCACGATTGGGTGCCCGGCAACCTGGACCTGGAAGCGGGGCTGTATACCCAACCTGCTGGGCAAAGCGAAAAAGGCGGCTACGGCAAGCACAACCAGATCGACCTCAAACCGTCGCAAGTGATGCATGAAAGCTGGAAGACTGACTTCCAGAGCCAAATGACCCAGAAGATCGACAACTTCTGGAACTCTCATTCCGATAGCTACCAGACGGCGATCAAAGGCGAGTTCACCTTCCAGGCCCGCAAACAATTCAAGACAGCTCAAGCATGGCCTGCAGTTGAACGTGCGCTGCAAGCACCCGAACACCAATTCACTCGTGACGACTACAAGATGGTGATGGCAGCAGTACCCGACCTGCCCCTGGATGAAAATGCACCGATCAGCGTCGACCAACTCAAAGCCAAAACACCGATAAAAGCCCCTGTACAGGCGAATGCCTTGAGCATCCACGGTTTTACCTCCAGCGACATTGTGCGATTCAGCGCGGGCGACGGTGGCCGGCAAGTGCTTTACATCCCAGGCGCCGAGCCGGCGTTTCTCAGGTTCGACTCTGCGCAAAAGCTGGAACAATGGCTGATTGATCAGGCAAAAGATCCGAAAAAAAGTGAGGCCTTGGCGAGTCACTTCCCGATGATTTATCGCCAGGACCAAACCGCCGGTTTTGCCGCCAGAGCGGCGAAAGTACTTATGCCCCTCCTGTGGTTCACCCACGTAGGCGAAACGAAAGATGGCTTGGATACACACCTGAAGAAAATGGCCAGCGGCGAACTGAAGGGACCGGCAATCGATGCAAGCCACTCGAAAATTACCGGCGACTTATTTACTACCCTGGCGACCACCACCCAGGAGCGCATGAAAAGCGATGCTGACGTGGTCATCAAGTCAAACAGCGAAGAGACTCGAGACACCTGGCTCAACGACATTACCGTGGCGGCTGGCTTATTGGCCAAACTTGCGCCGATTGCCGCACCCGTGGCCGCGGTAGCCGTCGTGACAGGATTGACCGAATTGGCGCTGGGCGCAGAAAAAACCTCGTCTGGCGACACAGTGCAAGAGCGTGACGAGGGTGCCTCCAAGGCGTTCGATGGCTTACTGAACACACTCTTCTCGGTCGGAGCCAGCTCAGTCCCCGAAGACCCTTTTGCATTGCCTCCCGAAAAAGAATTACCACTGGGTGAACCGATTACCCCAACCCCCGCCAATGAAGTCGCGGAACCACAACCGGGACCGTCCGGGGGTACGCGCGCTGGCAAACCTGCTCCACAGCCCCTGCCTGACTCCCGGTCACTCATCCCGCTGGCCAAATATGCGGTCCCTGAGGGTGAGGCATTGATAAAAAATGCCACCCGAGATGCACTGGGGGTTTATCGAATGACTGACGACACCGGGGCGTTCCGCCAATTCGTACGCCTTACTGATGAAACAGGGACGAGCAAGGTCTTTGAAATATCCGGGCGCTACAGGACCGGCGACTCATTTGCCAAAATTATTGACCCGGATACTCGCGCAGGGCTGACGGTAATAACACCCGGGCGCGATGGCGAATGGGCTCGCGCGCCCGGCGACGGTGCTGGGTTGTTTGCATGGCTACGTCGTCCAGTTTCGCCAACGCCGAGTGATGACCTGAAGTCCCCACCCACTTTTGCCGATGAATTTGTCGATATCGATGGAAAAAAAATAGCCGGTGCCGAACAGTTCGATGAAATCTTGAAGAACAAAGCGGGAACCAACTACGAGTTCTCTTTCAGTCACATCGAGGAAGAAGGAATAATTAAAAAAAAGCTCATCACCTCGTGGACCCTTGAAGAACCGAATTTTACCTTGTTGCCGGAAGAGATAGCACACACCACGGAATACGGTGCCAGCGAGTATTCGCCCGCCTTCGTCAAGGATATCGATCGTAATCCTTACACTGTCACCACTACCGAAAACGCCTTGTCAGTGACTACTGAGCTGAACGCAACAGCAGACACGACGGCGGGTGCCAAGCAAGCAAGGATTGCGCAGTTCGAAGCGGCAATTCCCAATGCCGATCTGCGGGCTCGCATCTCCGAAGTGGCTCATCAAGGCTCTGCCGGGCCCGCTATCGTTGACCTACACGAACTTGACCTGAACAAAGAAGAGGTGACTCTGCAGAAGGGCTATTTTTTTAAGGCTGACAATACCCAGTTTCAGATTGAATACGATCCCTCGAACAACCTGGCCAAGGTCCATATGACTTCTGAAGGACACTTCTCTAACGCCGATAAAAATATCCAAAATGCTCCGGGTGTAAAGTTAACAATCAACAGGACCTTCACGATACGGGAGAGTAACGAGTTGGACGGTGCCTATGCGATCGATAAAGATGCTCCTACCAAGGTCGAGGTCACCTACATAGTAAATGCATAAACCGGCTAATGGCCCCTTACCTGAAACACCTGAACGGCGGTAACCTCGGTAACCGCCGTTTTTGTTTGGGCAGCCTAATATGCTTGCCATTTCAGGGGTCTCCATGGAAAGAATCGCCTTCAAACCACTATTGATCGCCGCAAGCCTGCTGGCCTGTATGCCCATGGCCCAGGCCGCCACCACCCTGGTCTATTGCTCCGAAGCCAGTCCCGCCGGCTTCGACCCCAGCCAATACACCAGCGGCACCGATTTTGATGCCTCCGCCGAAACCGTGTTCAACCGCCTGACCCAGTTCAAGCGTGGCGGCACCGAGGTAGAACCTGGTCTGGCGACAAGCTGGGATGTATCGAAGGACGGCCTGACGTACACCTTCCACCTGCGTGACGGGGTCAAGTTCCACACCACCGACTACTTCATCCCGACCCGCAATTTCAACGCCGATGACGTGCTGTTCACCTTCAATCGCTTGCTCGATGCCGACAGCCCGTTTCGCAAGGCCTACCCGTCCGAATCGCCCTACTTCACCGACATGGGTTTGAACACCACGATCAAAAGCGTCGAAAAACTCGACGAGCACACTGTGCGGTTCAACTTGAACACTGTCGATGCTTCGTTCGTGCAAAACCTGGCCATGAGCTTTGCCTCTGTTCAATCGGCCGAATACGCCGCCCAGTTGTTGAAACAAGGCAAGGCCGAGCAGATCAACCAGCAACCGGTCGGTACCGGGCCGTTTGTGTTCAAGCGTTATCAGAAGGACTCGCAGATCCGTTATGTGGCCAATAAACAGTATTGGAAACCCGAGGATGTGAAGCTCGACAACCTGATATTCGCCATCACCCCGGACGCCGCCGCGCGCCTGCAGAAACTCAAGGCAGGCGAATGCCAGGTCAGCGGTTACCCGCGCCCTGCCGATATCGAAATGATGAAGCAAGACCCCAACCTGCGCGTATTGCAACAAGCAGGCTTCAACCTGGGCTTCCTGGCCTATAACGTGACTCACCCGCCGCTGGATCAACTCAAGGTTCGTCAGGCCCTGGACATGGCCATCGACAAGCCCGCCATCATCAAGGCCGTTTACCAGGGCGCCGGACAATTGGCGCAGAACGCACTGCCTCCCGCGCAGTGGTCTTATGACCCCACGATACACGATGCGCCCTACGACCCGACCAAGGCCCGGTTGCTACTAAAAGAAGCAGGGGTTGCACCAGGTACCACCATTAACCTATGGGCGATGACCGTACAACGCGCCTCGAATCCTAATGCACGGATGTCCGCGCAGATGATTCAACAGGATTGGGCCAAGGTCGGTATCAAGGCCAACATCGTCAGCTATGAGTGGGGCGAGTACATCAAGCGCGCCAAAAACGGCGAGCACGATGCAATGATTTATGGCTGGACCGGCGACAACGGCGACCCCGATAACTGGCTAGGCGTGCTCTACAGTTGTGCCGCGGTCAAGGGCAGCAACTATGCCAAATGGTGTAACCCGGCCTACGACAAGTTGGTGCAACAAGCCAAGGTCAGCAGCGACCGCGAGCAGCGCATCAAGTGGTATCAACAGGCCCAGAAAATCCTTAAGGAACAAGTACCTATAACGCCCATTGCAAACTCGACGGTTTTCCAGCCTATGCGCAAGCAAGTGCAGGATTTCAAGATCAGTCCGTTTGGACTGACGCCCTTCTACGGCGTGGGTCTAGATAAGTAACATCAATGCCCCAACCGAGTGCGCTAGACGCCTCGGATGGGCATTTTTGGTGCGCCATTTGCACCGAAAAAACCCTCCAAATAAGCACTTTTGTGTCGAAACTTTCATAATCGCGACATTCCTGTACGTTCGTACCACAGTTTTCCCTTTGCAACCGCTCTGCATCTTGCATTGGGTATGGCGCCTGCATAAGTATCCGCAGGCCGACTCACGAGGTCGCCCTCACCACCAAAAATGACAACAAATCATGAGGCCAACATGCTTAAACACGCAGTCCTTCCGTTATTAGTGAGCGCTGGCCTTATGGCCGCAGCCCCCGTAGCCCTTGCGGCAACTAACCTGGTGTTCTGCTCCGAAGGGAGCCCGGCCGGTTTCGACCCAGGCCAGTACACCACCGGAACAGACTTCGATGCCTCGGCCGAAACCATGTTCAACCGCCTGAGCCAGTTCGAACGTGGCGGCACCGCCGTCGTTCCTGGCCTGGCCACCAGCTGGGACGTTTCCCCGGATGGCCTGACGTATACCTTCCACCTTCGCGAAGGCGTCAAGTTCCATACCACCCCGTACTTCAAGCCTACTCGTGAATTTTCGGCTGACGACGTACTGTTCACCTTCAACCGAATGATCAATAAAGACGATCCGTTCCGTAAGGCCTACCCTACCGAGTTCCCGTACTTCTCGGACATGGAGATGGACAAGAACATCAAGAACATCGAGAAAGTCGATGACCACACCGTCAAGTTCACCCTTGGCACCGTGGACGCGGCGTTTATCCAGAACCTCGCGATGAGCTTTGCATCGATCCAGTCGGCCGAATATGCCGCCCAACTGTTGAAGGAAGGCAAGGCCGCCGACATCAACCAGAAGCCGATCGGCACTGGCCCGTTCGTGTTCAAGAGCTACCAGAAAGACTCCAACATTCGCTTCACCGGCAACAAGGAATACTGGAAGCCTGAAGACGTCAAGATCGATAACCTGATCTTCGCAATCTCCACGGACCCTTCAGTACGCATCCAGAAACTGAAAAAGAACGAGTGCCAGATCACAGCCTATCCTCGCCCGGCCGATATCAAGCCGCTGGAAGCGGACAAGGACATGAAGATGCCGCACCAGGCCGGCTTCAACCTGGGCTACATCGCCTACAACGTGATGCCTGTGCTCAAGGGCCAGACGACGCCAAACCCGCTGGCTGACCTGCGGGTTCGCCAGGCTTTGGACATGTCGGTGAACAAGCAGCAGATCATCGACTCCGTGTACCAGGGCGCTGGGCAATTGGCCGTCAATGCCATGCCACCCACCCAATGGTCGTACGACACTACGATCAAGGACGCCAAGTACGACCCTGCCAAAGCCAAGGAACTGCTCAAGGAGGCTGGCATCAAGGAAGGCACCGAGATCACTCTTTGGGCCATGCCGGTTCAGCGTCCGTACAACCCGAACGCCAAGCTGATGGCCGAGATGCTGCAGAGCGACTGGAAACAGATCGGCCTGAAGGTCAACATCGTCAGCTACGAGTGGGGCGAGTACATCAAGCGTTCCAAAGGTGGCGAGAACCAGGCGATGATCATCGGCTGGAGCGGTGACAATGGTGACCCTGACAACTGGCTGGGCACCCTGTTTTCGTCCCCGGCGTTGAACGGTAACAACTTCTCCAAGTTCGTTAATAAACAGTATGACGACCTGATCAGCCAGGCCAAATCGACCACGGATGTCGCCAAGCGCACCGAACTGTACAAACAGGCGCAACAGCTGCTTAAACGCGAATTGCCTTACACACCTATCGCGCACTCGACGGTGTATCAACCCATGCGTAATACCGTGCAGGACTTCAAGATCAGCCCGTTTGGCTTGAATTCCTTCTACGGCGTTAGCGTCAGCGGCAAGTAAGGACCAATAACGGCGACGTTTCATAACGTCGCCGTTATTCCATCCGCCTGGACCTTAGGAAACAGACTACGTTTGCAAGCGTTGCCGTCTTACAGCAATGAACTGCGACCCGTGCCTCCGTTGCCTACAAGGTCAGTCAGAATTGACGCATTTACTGCAAGGTCAACGCCCCATAAGGTCGTAGGACAGCAGAGGCATCACTCTGGGAAGGGCACTTGCTGTGTGTGGGATCAGTGAGGTCTGCCTGGCTGCACGCCAGCAGGTAGGCTCGCTGTTGATAACTACAAACAAGGACCGGGATCGTCATGCGCCATACCACCGTTGTATCCGCTCTGTTTGCCACCAGCCTGCTGGCCATGGCCACCATGGGCCAAGCCGCCGAGAAAAAGAGCCTGGTGTTCTGCTCCGAAGGCAGCCCGGCAGGGTTTGACACTGCGCAATACACCACCGCTACCGACAACGATGCGGCGGAGCCTTTGTATAACCGTTTGGTGGAGTTCGAAAAAGGCGCGACCGACGTCGTCCCTGGGCTGGCAACCAAGTGGGATATTTCCCCTGATGGCCTGACCTACACCTTCCACCTGCGTGAAGGGGTGAAGTTCCACAGCAACAAGGAATTCAAGCCGACGCGAGACTTCAACGCCGACGACGTGCTGTTCACCTTCAACCGCATGCTTGACCCCGAGCACCCGTTCCGTAAGGCCTACCCCACCGAGTTTCCGTACTTCAACGGGATGAGCCTGAACAAGAACATCGCCAAGGTCGAGAAAACCGGCCCCTACACCGTAGTGATGACGCTGAACACGGTCGACGCAGCCTTCGTGCAGAACATCGCCATGAGCTTTGCCGCGATCCTTTCGGCGGAATACGCCGAGCAGTTGCTCACGCAAGGCCGGCCCAGCGACATCAACCAGAAGCCGATCGGCACTGGCCCCTTCGTGTTCCAGCGTTACCAGAAAGACTCGCAGATCCGCTACGTGGGCAACAAACAGTACTGGGACCCGAGCCGCGTCAAGCTGGACCAACTGATCTTCGCCATCAACACCGACGCCTCGGTGCGCGTGCAGAAGCTCAAGGCCGGCGAATGCCAGGTGACCCTGCATCCACGCCCCGCCGACGTCGAAGCCCTCAAGACCGACCCGAACCTGCAACTGCTGACCAAACCGGGCTTCAACCTGGGCTATATCTCCTACAACGTACGCCACAAGCCGTTCGATCAGTTGGAAGTACGCCAGGCGCTGGATATGGCGGTGAACAAGCAGAGCATCCTCAATGCTGTGTACCAGGGCGCCGGGCAACTGGCGGTCAACGCCATGCCACCCACGCAGTGGTCCTACGACGACAGCATCAAGGACGCCGCCTACGACCCGGAAAAAGCCAAGCAGTTGCTCAAGGCCGCTGGCGTCAAGGAAGGCACCGAGATCACCCTGTGGGCCATGCCGGTGCAACGCCCGTACAACCCCAACGCCAAGCTGATGGCGGAAATGCTGCAGAACGACTGGGCCAAGATCGGTCTCAAGGTCAAGATCGTCAGCTATGAATGGGGCGAGTACATCAAACGCACCAAGAACGGTGAGCACGATGTCAGCCTGATCGGCTGGACCGGCGACAACGGTGACCCGGACAACTGGCTCGGCACCCTCTACAGCTGCGACGCCATCGGCGGGAACAACTACTCCATGTGGTGCGACCCGGCGTACGACAAGCTGATCAAGCAAGCCAAGGTCGTGACCGACCGTGAACAAAGGACTGTTCTGTACAAACAGGCGCAGCAACTGCTCAAGCAGCAGGTGCCGATCACGCCCATCGCCCACTCGACGGTCAACCAGCCGTTAAGCGCCAAAGTCGAAGGCTTCAAGGTAAGCCCCTTCGGCCGCAACGTGTTCTCGGGCGTCAGCATCAACCCATAAGAAAATAACCGGATGGCGGGGAGCGAAATCAGCTCCCCGGCAAACGTGCAGGCTTTTGTTGGGAATTTTCCTACGCCAAACGTTTGCAATAGCTTGAACAAGTTCCACACCCAATAGCCGGATCACCCAAAAAGACCGGCATTAAAAAAGAGAACCAAAGGAGCTTCACCCATGAAACTGAGCAGCAAAGCGCTTCTGGCCTTGGCCATCAGCAGCATCACGGCCACCGCCTACGCTGAAACGCAAAGCCAGGACTTCGTTCCTACCACCCTGGCCGGCACCAGCGCCCAAAGCGAGGCCAAAGGCTTTACCGAAGATTTCAGCCTGGGCGGCACCACGCGTAACTGGTACTCCCATGAAAGCAAATACCGCGGGGGCACCTTCTCGTACCAGAAACACGGCCAGACCCTGACCGATCGCAACCGTACCAACTGGGTGCAAGGCACCATCCTCAACGCCAGCTCGGGTTTCACCCAGGGCACCGTTGGGGTCAAGACTGAAGTGGCGGTGTACAACGCCCTGGTACTGGACCGCAGCAAGCGTGATATCAAAGGCGGCTCCAACCGTACCCTGGCCGACTCCAACGGTGACGCCGTAGACCAGTGGAGCAAACTGGGCCTGGCCAACGTGCAATTCCGTGTGTCCAACACCACACTGACCGCCGGTCGCCAGAACTTCAGCAGCGGCATCGTCGACACCATCGGCAACCGTGCTCTGCCTTCGAGCTTCCAGGGCGTGAGCTTCAACAGCGAAGAGTTCAGCAACCTGTCGTTCCAGGGCGGCGTGTTCGACCGCGTTTCCCCACGTAGCGAGCAGAGCCTGTCGAAATTCCGTAGCGAATACGGCAATGGCGCAGAAACCGACAAAGTGTCGACCCTGGGTGTGAACTACCAGCCGCTGAAAAGCCTGAAGACCAGCTTCTTCGCCGCTAACGTGAAGGACTTCTGGAACCAGTACTACTTCGGCGCCACCCACGAGCTGGGCGACGCGCAGCAGTTGGGCCTGACCACCGGCTTCAACTACTACAAGACTGTCGATGAAGGCAAAAAAGAGATGGGGGAAATCGACAACGATACCTTCTCCCTCTCCCTGGGCCTGACTCACCAGGCACACAGCCTGACCTTTGGCTACCAGCAAGTGAACGGTAACGAGTACTTCGACTACCTGCACGAAACCAACGGTATCTACCTGGCCAACTCCCTGACGTCTGACTTCAACGGCCCGAACGAGAAATCCTTCCAGATCGCCTATGCCATCAACATGGCTGAATACGGCGTACCTGGCCTTAAGTTCAACGCCTACTCGGCACGCGGCTGGGGCATCGACGGCACCCACTACACCGGCAACAATGGCCGGGCCAAGTTTGCCTATGACGGCATCCAGTCCCAGGACGGCGAGAAGCACCAGGAATACGGTGTAGGCGCCTCTTACGCGCTGCAGAGCGGCCCGCTCAAAGCCACCACCGTGCGCGCAACCTATGTTGAGCACCGTGGCAGCGAGTTCCAGTCCGACGGCAGCATCAAAGAGTTCCGTCTGGTTACCACAATCCCGTTCAACATCCTTTAATTAGTGCCAGGCAGGCGGCGAGCTCAGGACGAGCTTGCCGCCTACGCTTTTCTGGTTCCATCGATTGCAGAGGGCTCTGAATGAAAATGCTCCCACTACAAGCCGCCATGGCCGCTGCGCTGTTGAGCGTGGCCATCGGCGTTTCGGCCAAACCGCTGGTGGTCTGCACCGAAGCCAGCCCGGAAGGTTTCGACCCGGTCCTGTACACCACTGCCGTGACCGCTGACGCCGCCGCTGAAACCATGTTCAACCGCCTGGTGGACTTCAAGCCCGGCACCACAGAAGTGGTGCCTGCCCTGGCCAAAGACCTGCCGGAAATCAGCGCCGATGGCCTGACCTACACCTTCCACCTGCGTGACGACATCAAGTTCCACACCACCGACTATTTCAAACCCACGCGCAACCTGAATGCCGATGATGTGCTTTGGAGCTTCCAGCGCCAGCTGGACCCGAATCACCCTTGGCATAAAAAGTCCAACGTGGGCTATCCGTACTTCGAAAGCATGGGCTTTAAAGAACTGCTCAAGAGCGTAGAGAAAACCGACGATCACACCGTCGTCTTTACCCTGACCCGTCCTGAAGCCCCGTTCCTGGCCGACCTGGCCATGGCGTTTTCCTCGATTCACTCCGCCGAATATGCCGACCAGTTGCTCAAGTCCGGCAAGACCGATGACCTGAACGCCAAGCCCATCGGCACCGGGCCGTTCATCTTCAACCGCTACGCAAAAGATGCCCAGGTGCGTTTCAAGGCCAACCCGGAGTACTTCCGTGGCAAGCCGCCGGCCGACCCGCTTATTCTGGCAATCACCACCGATAGCAATGTGCGCCTGCAAAAGCTCAAGGCCAACGAATGCCAGATCGCGCTGTATCCCAAGCCCGATGATGTACCCAGCGCCAAGGCTGATCCCAACCTGAAAGTGGCGGAACTAGCGGCGATGACCACCAGCTACACCGCCATGAATACCACCCACAAGTACATGAGCGATGCGCGGGTACGTCACGCGATCAATATTGCCTTCGATAAAAAGGGCTACAACGAATCGCTGTACGGCAAAGGCAACGCCGTCGATGCCACCGGGCCGTACCCGCCGACCCTGCTGGGCTTCAGTGACAAGCTGAAAAACCCAGTTCGCGACTTGGACAAGGCGCGCGCCCTGCTCAAGGAAGCCGGCGTACCGGAAGGCACCGAGTTCACCCTGTTTACCCGTAACGGCGGCGGCCCGACCAACCCCAACCCGATGCTCGGCGCCCAGCGCATGCAGGCGGATCTAGCCCAGATTGGCCTGAAGGTCAATATCAAGGTCATGGAGTGGGGCGAAATGCTCAAGCGCGCTAAAGCCGGCGAACACGACATGGTTTCTGCAGGCTGGGCCGGGGATAACGGCGACCCGGATAACTTCCTCACCCCTAACCTGAGTTGCGACGCAGCGAAAAACGGCGAAAACTACGCCCGCTGGTGTAACAAAGAGTTTCAAGACTTGATCGACAAGGCCCGCGCCGACGCTGAACCCGCCGAACGCGCCGCACTCTATGAACAAGCTTTGGCCGTTTTCGAGAAGGACCAACCGTGGATCCCCATGGCCTACCCGAAAATGTTTACCGCCATGCGCAAGAACGTCGAGGGTTATACCCAAAGCCCTCTGACTACCAATAACTTCGCCACGACCCAGGTGAAGTAAATAAGAAAAACGCTCGGCACCGTCGACACTGACGGTGCCGGACCTGCCTAACCGGCTGATTGAGGTACACACCAAGATGTTTAGTTTTATTGCCCGCCGACTGGGGTTATTGATCCCCACGTTCTTCGGCATCACGTTGCTGACCTTTGCGTTGATTCGCATGATTCCAGGCGACCCCGTAGAAGTCATGATGGGCGAGCGACGGGTTGACCCCGAAATGCACGCCCAGGCAATGGAGCGCCTTGGCCTTAACAAGCCGCTGTATGCGCAATACCTGGATTACGTCGGCAAGCTCGCCCAGGGCGACCTTGGCGAATCGCTGCGCACTCGCACCAGCGTGTGGACCGAGTTCACCGCCCTCTTCCCCGCGACCCTGGAACTGTCCATGGCCGCGCTGTTGTTCGCCGGTATTCTGGGCCTGTTGGCCGGGGTGATCGCGGCACTCAAACGAGGATCCCTGTTCGACCACGGGGTGATGGGCATCTCCCTGGCGGGATATTCGATGCCGATCTTCTGGTGGGGCCTGATCCTGATCATGTTCTTCTCGGTGAGCCTGGGCTGGACCCCGGTATCCGGGCGTATCGACCTGCTCTACGACATCGAGCCACGCACCGGCTTCATGCTGATCGACACCCTGCTGGCCGACGAGCCGGACGCGTTCTGGGATGCGTTGCACCACCTGATCCTGCCAGCCATCGTGCTCGGCACCATCCCGCTGGCGGTGATCGCGCGCATGACCCGTTCGTCGATGCTCGAAGTGCTGCGTGAGGACTACATCCGTACCGCCAAGGCCAAGGGCCTATCGCCGGCGCGCGTGGTGTTCGTGCACGGCCTGCGTAACGCGCTGATCCCGGTGCTCACTGTGGTCGGCCTGCAAGTCGGCACGCTGCTGGCCGGTGCGGTACTGACCGAAACCATCTTCTCGTGGCCCGGCATCGGCAAATGGCTGATCGAAGCCATTGGCGCGCGGGACTACCCGGTGGTGCAAAACGGCATTCTGCTGATCGCCTGCCTGGTGATCCTGGTGAACTTCGTGGTGGATATCCTCTACGGCTTCGCCAACCCACGCATCCGTCACCAGCGCTGAGATCATGACCATGACCACACCTACTCAAGTGTCAGCAGTCGATCAGAGCCTGCTGTACCCGTCCCCGTACAAAGAATTCTGGCAAGCCTTCTCCAAGAACAAAGGCGCGGTTGCCGGCCTGCTGTTCATGTTGCTGATCGTGTTCTGCGCGATCTTCGCCCCGTGGGTTGCGCCGCATAACCCCAGCGAGCAATACCGAGACTTCCTGCTCACGCCACCGGCCTGGCTGGAAGGCGGGCAGATGCAGTTCCTGCTGGGCACCGACGAACTGGGCCGCGACTTGCTCTCGCGCCTGATCCAGGGCTCGCGCCTGTCGTTGCTGATCGGTTTATCGTCGGTGGTGATGTCGCTGATCCCGGGCATCCTGCTGGGCCTGTTCGCTGGGTTCTTCCCGCGCTTGCTCGGCCCGACCATCATGCGCTTGATGGACATCATGCTGGCCCTGCCATCGCTGCTGCTGGCCGTGGCGATTGTGGCCATCCTCGGCCCTGGCCTGATCAACACCGTGATCGCCATCGCCATCGTGTCGTTGCCATCCTATGTGCGCCTGACCCGCGCCGCCGTGATGGGCGAACTGAACCGCGACTACGTGACTGCCGCCCGCCTCGCTGGCGCCGGCCTGCCACGCCTGATGTTCATCACCGTGCTGCCTAACTGCATGGCGCCGCTGATCGTACAAGCGACCTTGAGCTTTTCCTCGGCGATTCTCGATGCCGCGGCCCTGGGCTTCCTCGGCCTTGGCGTACAACCGCCAACCCCTGAGTGGGGCACCATGCTGGCTTCGGCCCGCGACTACATCGAACGCGCCTGGTGGGTGGTGAGCCTGCCTGGCTTGACCATTTTGCTCAGCGTGCTGGCAATCAACTTGATGGGTGACGGCCTGCGCGATGCGCTGGACCCGAAACTCAAGAACGCCGCCTGAGGAGATTCCCATGTCATTGTTAGAAATCAAGAATCTCAACGTGCGCTTCGGCGACAAGACCGCCGTGCCGGTGGTCGATGGCCTCGACATTTCCGTCGACAAGGGCGAAGTCCTGGCAATCGTTGGCGAGTCGGGCTCGGGTAAATCCGTGACCATGATGGCGCTGATGGGCCTGATCGAGCACCCCGGCATCGTCACCGCCGATGCGCTGAACTTCGACGGCAAGGACATGCTCAAGTTGAGCAACCGCCAGCGCCGCCAGATCGTCGGCAAAGACCTGGCGATGGTGTTCCAGGATCCGATGACCGCGCTGAACCCCAGCTACACCGTGGGTTTCCAGATCGAAGAAGTGCTGCGCCTGCATTTGAAAATGTCCGGCAAACAAGCACGCAAACGCGCCATCGAGCTGCTGGAAAAGGTCGAGATCCCAGGCGCTGCCAGCCGTATGGATGCCTACCCGCACCAATTGTCCGGTGGTATGAGCCAACGCGTGGCAATCGCCATGGCGATTGCCGGCGAACCGAAACTGCTGATTGCCGATGAACCGACCACTGCGTTGGACGTGACCATCCAGGCGCAGATCATGGAGCTGCTGTTGGCCCTGCAAAAAGAGCAGAACATGGGCCTGGTGCTGATCACTCACGACCTCGCGGTAGTGGCTGAGACTGCCCAGCGCGTGTGCGTAATGTACGCCGGCCAGGCCGTGGAAGTCGGCCAGGTGCCGCAGTTGTTCGACATTCCGGCACACCCGTACAGCGAAGCGTTGCTCAAGGCGATTCCCGAGCACAGCCTGGGTGCCACGCGCCTGGCCACGCTGCCGGGCATCGTGCCGGGCCGCTATGACCGTCCGCAGGGTTGCCTGCTGTCGCCGCGCTGCCCGTATGTGCAGGACTCCTGCCGCGCCCAGCGGCCGGGCCTCGATCCGAAAAGCAACAGCCTTGCCCGCTGCTTCTACCCGTTGAACCAGGAGGTGGCGTAATGGCCGTCGTACTTACCGCCCGCGACCTCACCCGTCACTACGAAGTGTCCCGTGGCCTGTTCAAGGGCCACGCCACCGTGCGTGCTCTTAATGGTGTGTCTTTTGAGCTGGAAGCCGGCAAGACCCTCGCCGTGGTAGGCGAGTCGGGCTGTGGCAAATCCACCCTGGCCCGCGCCCTGACGCTGATTGAAGAGCCCTCGTCGGGCTCGTTGAAAATCGCCGGGCAAGAAGTGGCCGGCGCCAACAAGGCTCAGCGCAAGCAATTGCGCAAAGACGTGCAGATGGTGTTCCAGAGCCCCTATGCCTCGTTGAACCCACGCCAGAAAGTCGGTGATCAACTGGCCGAACCGCTGCTGATCAACACCCACCTGTCCGCTGCCGAGCGCCGCGAAAAAGTGCAGGCGATGATGAAGCAAGTGGGCCTGCGCCCTGAGCATTATCAGCGCTACCCGCACATGTTCTCCGGTGGTCAGCGCCAGCGTATCGCCCTGGCTCGCGCAATGATGCTGCAACCCAAGGTGCTGGTGGCGGACGAACCGACCTCGGCGCTGGACGTGTCGATCCAGGCACAGGTGCTTAACCTGTTCATGGATTTGCAGCAGGAATTCAACACCGCCTACGTGTTCATTTCCCACAACCTGGCGGTGGTACAGCACGTAGCTGACGATGTGATGGTGATGTACCTCGGCCGCCCGGTTGAGGTGGGCCCCAAGGAAGACATCTACGCACGCCCGCTGCACCCTTACACCCAGGCGCTGCTGTCGGCCACGCCGACCATTCACCCGGACCCGAGCAAGCCAAAGATCAAGATCGTCGGCGAACTGCCCAACCCACTGAACCCGCCGCCGGGTTGCGCGTTCCACAAGCGCTGCCCGTATGCGACCGAGCGCTGCAGCAGTGAGGAGCCGCTGTTGCGGCCGTTGGATAACCGGCAGGTGGCTTGTCACTACGCGGAGCAATTCGTGGCCTGAAGCAACATTGTTTCCCTCTGTGGGAGCGGGCTTGCTCGCGAATGCGTGGGTTCAGCTACAGATGGGTTGCTGACACACCGTCTTCGCGAGCAAGCCCGCCCCACAGGGGTAATGCGTAATATCGAGTTCCATCGCCCTTCCCGCCAGATTGCGCATCAGTCTGCCTGGAGGGGCTTTTTTTTGCGCGGTTGTAACAAAAAATATACCGTTTGAACCCATGCCAAAAGCCCTGAAAACATTGAGCCAGAGCGTTTCGAAAAGTGTATAGATTGTAAATGCAATTTACTTCTGTTTGAGAATCAATACCATTACGGCGCACGGAGAGCGCTGGATGCACGACAAAAATTCAGACGCCTCTCGTTCAATCGCCCCTCCTAAAGGACTTTGTGGACATGTCGTCTCAATTCAGGCTCAGCCATCTCTCGCTGGCGTTTATCGCTACCCTTTCGTCACCCGCGCTGCTGGCGCAGAGTGTGGAAAAAGAGCGCGATAAAGTGCCGATCCAAGCGACAGACCTGCCGGTGGATGGCACGCCCCAAGCCCTGGTGCTGGGCGAAACGCGTGTATTGGGCACCGCTGCCGAAGAACTCAAGCAGGCGCCCGGTGTGTCGATCATCACCGCCGAAGACATCAAGAAACGCCCGCCCACCAACGACCTGTCGGAGATCATCCGCCGCGAGCCGGGCGTGAACCTGACCGGCAACAGTTCCAGCGGCAGCCGTGGCAACAACCGCCAAATCGACCTGCGCGGCATGGGCCCGGAAAACACCCTGATCCTGATCGATGGCAAGCCGTCCACCTCCCGCAACGCCGTGCGTTATGGCTGGAGCGGCGACCGCGATACCCGTGGCGAAACCAATTGGGTGCCGGCCGAAGAAGTCGAACGCATTGAAATCCTGCGCGGCCCGGCCGCCGCCCGTTATGGCTCCGGTGCCATGGGCGGTGTCATCAACATCATCACCAAACGCCCCACCGACCAACTGCACGGCTCGCTGACCGCTTACACGGCCTTCCCTGAAAACGACGCCGAAGGCGCGAGCAAACGCACCAACTTCAACCTCAGCGGCCCGTTGACCGACACCCTGGCGTTCCGCGTCTATGGCGGCCTGAACAAGACCGACGCCGATGACGCCGACATCAACCGCGCAGCACAGGCGACCCCAGACTCGCTGGTGGCCGGCCGCGAGGGCGTGCGCAATAAAGACGTGAACGGCTTGCTGAGCTGGCAGTTCACCCCCGAGCAAACCCTCGACCTGGAAGCCAGCTACAGCCGCCAGGGCAATATTTTCGCCGGTGATACCATGCTCAACGGCGGTGGCGCATTCGTGGAAAGCCTGGTGGGCAAGGAAACCAGTGTGATTCAGCGCAGCAGCTTTTCTGCCACGCACCGCGGCGAGTTCGACTGGGGCTCGACCCTGGCTTCGCTAACCCACGACCTGACCCGCAACGAACGCCTCAATGAAGGCCTGGCCGGTTCTGGCGAGGGTGCGCCGTCTGCCAGCGCAGGCCGTTTCGAGTCGCGCTTGCGCAACACTCGGGCCACCGCCGAGGTCAACCTGCCCCTGAGCGTCGGTGCCGAACAGGTGCTCACCCTGGGCAGCGAGTACCTCTACGAGTCGATGAACGACCCAGGCTCGTTGCGCCCGCAAAGCTATGACCCAGGCACCGGCGGCGTCCCCGCCATCCCGGGCGTGAGCCGCAACAGCACCAAGACCACCGCCTCGAGCTACGCCTTGTTTGCCGAGGACAACATCGAGCTGGGCAGCAAGACTGTCATCACGCCTGGCTTGCGCTTCGACGACCATGAGGAATACGGCGGCAACTGGAGCCCCAGCTTCAACGCCTCGCACCAGTTGACCGATGAATTGAGCATCAAGGGTGGCATCGCCCGCGCCTATAAAACACCCAACCTGTACCAGTCCAACCCGAACTATTTGCTGTACAGCCGTGGCAATGGCTGCAACGCCAGCGAAGCCAACATGGGCGGTTGCTACCTGGTGGGTAATCGCGACCTGAAGCCGGAAATCAGCGTCAACAAGGAAATCGGCCTGGCTTTCGACAAGGGCACCTGGCGTACCAGTGCGACGTACTTCCGTAATGACTACAAGAACAAGATCAACGCCAGTAACGAGGCGGCCTTCCGCCTGGGCAACGGTCGCCGCGTGCTGGAGTGGGAAAACAGCGGGCCCGCCTTGGTGCAGGGCGTTGAAGGCAACCTGTTCATCAGCCTGCGCGATGATCTGGACTTGAATACCAACCTGACCTACATGATCGACTCCAAGGACAAGGACACCGGCGAGCCCTTGAGCATCATCCCCAAGTACACCGTCAACACCACGCTGGATTGGCAAGCCACTGACAAGCTGTCATTCCAGGTCAGCGGCACCTATTACGGCAAACAAGAAGCACCGACGCTCAACTCACGCAGCGCCAGCAGTTACGAGCGCAGCGCCCAGCAGGACGTCGACCCGTACGGGTTGATGGGCCTGAGCAGCGGCTACGAATTCAGCAAAAACCTGAGCGTACGCGTGGGCATCAACAACCTCCTGGACAAGCGCCTGTCTCGCAAAGGTAACGCCGACGACGCCGGTGCCCAGACCTACAATGAACCGGGCCGCGCTTACTTCGCGTCGGTGACTACATCGTTCTAAGGCATTGTTTGAGGTCTGAAAAGCGCCTCCCACCAGCTATAGGCTGGCGGGAGGCGCTTTCTTTCTAGCGAGCCTACGTTTGGCTATCGCCTTCGTCTGCGTCTGCGTCGTCGCTGTCGGGCTCGTCGGTAGTAGAGTCATCATCACCCTCGCTGCCGCCCTGGCCCTGATCGCCTGGTTCGGCTTCGGACTTGGCCAACTGCAAGTGCGATGCCTGACCACTGGTCACCACCGCTGCGCTCGGTACCGGGTTATGCGCCCAGGCCGTCGACATCCCCAACGACAACAGCACCAGCACTTTCATCAACAGCACTATTCGTTGAAAAATACTCATGATCGATTCCGTCCAGTCAGTAAATGGGCCCCGCACGGCAGTCATTAACTGCCACCAGCGTTTACGCTAGTCGCGATGCCGGATTACCGCCAATCCCCAGCCTTTAGGAGGTCAAAATGTGGGAGGGGGCTTGCCCCCGATTACGGAGTGTCAGAGCCCAATACACTGGCTGACACACCGCTATCGGGGGCAAGCCCCCTCCCACATTCTCTGAACCGCTCAAACCTTAGTGGTGTTCGCGGGTCGCGCGGAACTTCACATCCGGCCAGCGCTCTTCCATCAACGCCAGGTTCACCCGCGTCGGCGCCAGGTAGGTCAGGTGACCACCGCCGTCGATTGCCAGGTTTTCCACGGCCTTGTTGGAGAACTCTTCCAACTTCTTCTTATCGCTGCAATCAATCCAGCGCGCCGAATACACGGTGATCGGCTCATACGAACACTCAACCTTGTATTCCTCTTTCAAGCGGCTGGCGACCACATCGAACTGCAGCACACCCACGGCGCCGAGGATGATGTCGTTGCTGCGCTCGGGGAAGAACACCTGGGTGGCGCCCTCTTCGGCCAATTGCTGCAAGCCTTGGCGCAGTTGCTTGGACTTGAGCGGGTCACGCAGGCGCACGCGGCGGAACAGTTCCGGGGCGAAATGCGGAATCCCGGTGAAGCCCAGGGCTTCGCCTTCGGTAAAGGTGTCGCCGATCTGGATGGTGCCGTGGTTGTGCAGGCCGATGATGTCGCCGGCAAACGCCTCTTCCAGCTGTTCACGCTCGGAGGAGAAGAACGTCAGGGCGTCGCCGATGCGTACGTCCTTGCCGGTGCGCACGTGGCGCATCTTCATGCCTTTTTCGTACTTGCCGGAGCAGATGCGCATAAAGGCGATACGGTCGCGGTGTTTCGGGTCCATGTTCGCCTGGATCTTGAACACGAAGCCGGTGAATTTCTCTTCCACCGGTTCCACGGTGCGCTCGTTGGCAACGCGGGCCAGGGGTTTTGGCGCCCAGTCCACGACGGCGTCGAGCACGTGGTCGACACCGAAGTTGCCCAGCGCGGTACCGAAGAACACCGGCGTCAGTTGGCCGTCGAGGAATTCCTGCTGGTTGAACTCATGGCAGGCGCCCTGCACCAGTTCCAGCTGGTCGACGAAACGATCGTACTCGTCGCCCAGGTGGGCACGGGCTTCGTCGGAGTCGAGCTTCTCGATGATCTTGGTTTCGGTGCGTTCATGGCCGTGGCCGGCGGTGTAGACAATGATGTAGTCGTCGGCCAGGTGGTACACGCCCTTGAAGTCGCGGTAGCAACCAATCGGCCAGGTGATCGGCGCGGCTTTGATCTTCAAGACGGCTTCGATTTCATCCAGCAACTCGATGGGGTCGCGGATATCGCGGTCGAGTTTGTTGATGAAACTGACAATCGGCGTGTCACGCAGACGGCACACGTCCATCAACGCGATGGTACGCGGTTCGACGCCTTTACCGCCGTCGAGGACCATCAGCGCCGAGTCCACCGCGGTGAGGGTGCGGTAGGTATCTTCGGAGAAGTCTTCGTGCCCCGGGGTGTCGAGCAGGTTGATCATGTGCTCGCGATACGGGAACTGCATGACCGACGTGGTAATGGAAATACCCCGTTGTTTTTCCATTTCCATCCAGTCGGAGGTGGCATGGCGGTCGGATTTGCGCGATTTCACCGTGCCGGCCACCGCGATCGCCTTGCCCATCAGCAACAGCTTTTCGGTGATGGTGGTCTTACCGGCATCGGGGTGGGAAATAATGGCGAAAGTGCGGCGTTTCGCGACTTCGGCGGCCTGGTGGGTCATGGGAAATCGCCTGGCAGGTGAGTCAAAAAAGGGCGGCGAGTATAGCGCAAACGCGAGGGTACGGACCACCGTTGAGCCCATTGGGGGTGGCTAAATGCGCCCAAGTGTGGAACCTTTTAAAAGGTAGAGACGTCCACTCCCCTGCTATCGCACTCGGAACAGGGGCTGAAATATCAGCAAGTTAGCCTGACGAGGCTGCGCTCATGGCTCGATCGCATACTGCATTGCCAGTATCGGCGAGTTGCTTTTCGCGAACTCATTCAGAGGCAGCCAGGAATGGCAGTGCCGCCGGAAAATGTGTTCGCCGACAAAAGAAAAAAAGGAGTCCGCCTGTGGCTATTCGCTATGGCAAAGGGCTGATAGGAGGCGCGGTTGTCGTCGCGCTCCTGGCCCTGCTGGTCCACTGGATCGGCATCAACACGATCGAACTGTACCGCGACGATTTGTTGTTTTACCTGCAAGCTCACCTGATTCTCGTCCTAATCTCCATGCTGGCAGCCCTGATTGTGGGCATCCCCGCCGGTATCCTGCTCAGCCGACCCAACATGGTCGGGCGCGCAGAACGTTTCATGCAGATCTTCAACATCGGCAACACCGTCCCTCCCCTGGCCGTACTGGCCATCGCCCTCGGCGTCCTCGGCATCGGCAGCGGCCCGGCCATCTTCGCGCTGTTCCTTGCCTCGCTCCTGCCCATCGTACGCAACACCTACGAAGGCCTGAAAAACGTTCAGGGCTCCCTCAAGGAAGCCGCCACCGGCATCGGCATGACCCCGCGCCAGGTGCTGTTTCGCGTGGAGCTGCCCAACGCCGTGCCGATCATCATCGGCGGTGTGCGCGTGGCCCTGGCGATCAACGTCGGTACCGCACCGCTGGCGTTCCTGATTGGCGCCAACAGCCTGGGCAGCCTGATCTTCCCCGGCATCGCCCTGAACAACCAGCCGCAACTGTTGCTCGGCGCCGCCTGCACCGCGCTGCTGGCATTGCTGCTTGATGGCCTGGTGACCATGGCTAGCCGCCTCTGGCTGGAACGCGGGTTACGCCCGTCTTAAGCCCGGTAAAGGAATTCACATGAAAAAACTGAGCTTGATATTAGGCTGCGTCCTGCTGCTTGCAGGTATTGCGCAAGCCGCCGAAAAACCCGTGATCCGCATCGGCGCCCGGGTGTTCACCGAGCAGACCCTGCTCGCCGAAATCACTTCCCAATACCTGCGCACCAAGGGCTACGACGCCCGCGTGACCGGCGGCCTGGGCAGCAACCTGGCGCGCAGTGCCCAGGAAAGCGGGCAACTGGACCTGATATGGGAATACACCGGCGTGTCGCTGGTGGCCTACAACCATATCGACGAGAAACTCGACAGCGAGCAGTCCTACGCTCGGGTCAAAGAACTCGATGGAAAAAAAGGCCTGGTCTGGCTATCGCCGTCGCGCTTTAGCAACACCTATGCCCTGGCGCTGCCGGAGAAAGTCGCCCAGGAACATCCCGAGATCAACAGCATCAGCGACCTCACCAACGCCATGGCCGAGAACACCAAAGAGCACCGTCTGGTCGCCCTGGACACCGAGTTCGCCAACCGCTCCGATGGCCTGGCCGGCATGGTCAAGCTGTACGACATGAACCTGACACGCAAGAACACCCGGCAAATGGACGCCGGCCTGGTCTACACCGCACTGCGTAACGGCCAGGTGTTTGCCGGTTTGGTCTACACCACCGACGGGCGCCTCAACGCCTTTAAGTTGAAGCTGCTGGAAGACGACAAGCACTACTTCCCGGACTACACCGCAGCCCCGGTGATCCGCCAGGAGTACCTCGACAAGCACCCGCAACTGGCCGCGGAACTCAAGCCTTTGGCCCACCTGTTCGACGACGAAACCATGCGCCAGCTCAATGCACGGGTCGACGTCGACCATGAAAGCCCGTCCGCCGTTGCCGCCGATTTCCTGCGCCAACATCCAATCAACTAAAAAGGAGAAGACATGGAATTTTTGAACGCCTTTTCCCATCTTGATTGGGCCCAGGTCCTACACCTGACCTGGCAGCACATCACCCTGGTCGGCATCGCAGTGATCCTCGCGATCTTCATCGGCGTGCCCCTGGGCATTCTGATGACGCGCTTCCCGACCCTGGCCGGCCCGTTGCAAGCCAGCGCCACAGTGTTGCTGACCGTGCCATCCATCGCGCTGTTCGGCCTGCTGCTGCCGTTCTACTCCAAGTTCGGCCAGGGCCTGGGGCCAATGCCGGCGATCACCGCCGTGTTCCTTTACTCCCTGCTGCCAATCATGCGTAACACCTACCTGGCCCTCACCGGCGTTGAGCCAGGCATTCGCGAAGCCGCACGCGGCATCGGCATGACCTTCGGCCAGCGCCTGCGCATGGTCGAACTGCCGATTGCGGTGCCGGTGATTCTCGCTGGCGTGCGTACCGCCGTGGTGATGAATATCGGTGTGATGACCATCGCCGCCACCATCGGTGCCGGTGGCCTGGGTGTACTTATTCTGGCTTCCATCAGCCGCAGCGATATGTCGATGCTGATCGTCGGCGCCGTGCTGGTCAGTCTCCTGGCCATCTTCGCCGACCTGCTTCTGCAATGGCTGCAACGCTCGCTGACTCCAAAAGGATTGCTCAAATGATCGAACTTCAAAACCTGTCCAAGACTTTTCAAAGCAACGGCAAGACCGTCACCGCCGTCAACGATGTAAGCCTGACCGTCAACGAAGGCGAAATTTGCGTATTCCTGGGGCCCTCGGGCTGCGGCAAGAGCACCACGCTGAAGATGATCAACCGTCTGATCAAGCCCTCCTCGGGCAAGATCCTGATCAACGGCGAAGACACCACCGACCTCGACGAGGTGACCCTGCGTCGCAACATCGGCTACGTGATCCAGCAGATCGGCCTGTTCCCCAACATGACCATCGAAGAGAACATCGTGGTGGTGCCCAAGCTGCTCGGCTGGGACAAGCAAAAATGCCACGACCGCGCCCGCGAATTGATGAGCATGATCAAGCTGGAGCCCAAGCAGTACCTGCATCGCTACCCGCGTGAATTGTCGGGTGGGCAGCAACAGCGCATCGGAGTGATCCGCGCCCTGGCGGCGGATGCGCCGCTGCTGCTGATGGACGAGCCGTTCGGCGCGGTCGACCCGATCAACCGCGAGATGATCCAGAACGAGTTCTTCGAGATGCAGCGCGCGCTGAACAAAACCGTGATCATGGTCAGCCACGACATCGACGAAGCCATCAAGCTGGGTGACAAGATCGCCATCTTCCGCGCCGGCAAGCTGCTGCAGATCGACCACCCGGACACGCTGCTGGCGCACCCGGCCGACGAGTTCGTCAGCAATTTCGTGGGCCAGGACAGCACCCTCAAGCGCCTGCTGCTGGTAAAAGCCGAAGACGCGGCGGACAACGCCCCGTCGGTGAGCCCGGAAACACCCGTGGCCGATGCGCTGGAATTGATGGACGAGCACGACCGCCGCTATGTGGTGGTCACCTGTTCGGAGAACAAGGCGCTGGGGTATGTACGCCGCCGCGACCTGCACCGCCAGGCCGGCACCTGCGGCCAGTACCTGCGCGAGTTCAACGCCACGGCGGCGTACGACGAGCATTTGCGCATCCTGCTGTCGCGCATGTACGAGTTCAACCGCTCGTGGTTGCCGGTGATGGATGCCGAGCGCGTGTTCCTGGGTGAAGTGACCCAGGAGTCGATTGCCGAGTACCTGAGTTCCGGTAAATCCCGTGGCGGCAAGACCAGCATTGTCTCGCCTGCCGAAACTGCTTTGGCTTGATAGATCGCTATCGCAGGCAAGCCAGCTCCCACAGGGGAATGCATTCCAGCATAAGAATCAGCCCTTTCAAGGTCTTTTCGTCTTGGCAGCCTTGATTATCCGGTCCGTTGAAA